>NZ_JANSHM010000002.1:0-108351 GCF_047461635.1 Synechococcus sp. W55.2
TGTTTGGAAACAAACAGAATGCTATCGCTGCATAGTTGAACAGTGATGTTCAGCAGTGTTCAGCGTAAATGTATCAGAACAAGCTCTGCTCTGTAAACAAGCGTACACTCCAGGGGGCGGTGATGCCGTTGTAGAAAGCCAACCCCAAAACGGGCAGGCTGAGAAATCCATAGGCAATCTGAGCCAAAGGGATCCCGAGCGCATCGGGGATAAGGCTGTTGTCTCCCAGAGGGGCGATGAGCAGCAGCTTCTGCCAATGGTGGGGCTGTAGGCGGGCCGAGCGCAGCGCAAACCCTGCCGAGAGAGAGTTTGCAATGACGTGACAGGGTCGCCCGATCACCTCCTGGACAAAATCCCCGATCATCTCGGCGTAGAGACTGCCGGTGTACTCCAAATCTGGACGTTCTGAGTTGCCCCACCCCAACAAATCCAGAGCATAGACTTGATAGTGCTGCCCCAGCTCCGCCATAATGGCACGAAACTCATAGCTGGAGGAGCCTGCCCCAATGCCGTGCACCAGCAACAACGGCTGGCCGGATCCCATGACCTTGTAAAACAGGCGATGGCCGCGCCAGAAGTGATGCCTTTCCTCTCCCGGCAGCAGGCTCTGCAGAGGCTGAGTTTGGGAAGGGATCCAAGCGTTGAAAACGGCTAGAGCACCCAACCCGCCGACAGTAGTCCAGAGCCCGATCTTGAGAACTTGGCTCAGCTCTTTCATCCTCAGCAGCCCAGCTAGGGAACCTACTTTTTCTTAAGGCGGTAGGTGATGCGCCCTTTGTTGAGGTCATAGGGGCTCAGCTCCACCTTAACCCGGTCGCCGGGCAAGATCTTGATGTAGTTGCGGCGAATTTTGCCGGAGATATGAGCGAGCACGTTGAAGCCGTTGTCCAGATCCACTCGGAACATGGCGTTGGGCAGGGATTCCGTAACAACCCCCTCCATTTCAATGGCATCTTCCTTAGACAATGAGCCCTCCCAAAAACGACATAACAAACAACAGAACAATCCACAGCCGCGACGACACGCGCTGTTAAGAAATGAAAATATACTCCATCTCTTCTATCCTAACCGTTGCAGTCCTTCATCAGGGGATCCCTTAGGACTGAAAAGGCGTGCGATCGGTCAAAATTTCTGCTCCAGACTCGGTGACCAAGACCGTGTGCTCAAACTGAGCTGACCAAGAGCCATCTACTGTGACCACCGTCCATTGGTCTGGCAACACTCGGGTTGCCTCTCCCCCCGCATTCACCATCGGCTCAATGGCCACTGTCATGCCGGAGCGCAGCTTGGGATTGGGCAGATCGCGGGTGCGATAGTTGGGAAACTGCGGCTCCTCGTGCAGGTTGCGCCCCACCCCGTGACCAACATACTGCTTCACCACAGAATAGCCCCGCCCCTCGATGTAATCTTCAATGGCACCCGAGACATCCTGAAGCCAAACGCCGTGGCGCACACAGTCGATGCCCGTCTGCAGGGCTTTGGCCGCAGTATCGATCAGATCCCGAGCTGCGTCGCTCAGGGGTTCCAGGCCGATGGTGATACAGGAATCCGCATGCCAGCCCTCGACGATGGCACCAAAATCCACTTTGACCACATCTCCCGGCTGCACCACTTTACGGGGACTGGGGATCCCGTGCACCACCTCATGGTTGACACTGACACAGACGCAGGCGGGAAAGCCGTAGTAGCCCTTGAAACTGGGCAAAGCATTGAGTTGGGCCACCCGTCTCTCAGCATAGGTATCGATATCTGCCGTAGTCCAGCCCGGCTCTAGGCGCTCCGCGATCTCCTGCAATACTTGGGCCACCACCCGACCGGCCCGCCGCATTTTCTCCACTTCGCGGCGAGATTTGATCTCAATAAGCTGCATGCCCCGCCGCTGGGAGGGATTTCCAGCTCCTGCTCTGATCACGCCGTCCTCCTGAAGCCTTCCAAAAGAGCCTGCAGATGTTCCTGTACGGATTCCATCGGCTGGTTGCCGTTGACCCGCTGCAAGCGCCCCTTGGCCTCATAAAAATCAATTAGGGGAGCCGTCTGCTGCCGATAGACCTCCAGACGCTTGAGAATCACCGACCGATCCGCATCATCGCTGCGCCCCTGTTCCTTGCCCCGGGCCAGCAGCCGGGCCACCACCACCTCATCCGGCACCTCCAAGTTGAGGACGTAGTCATAATCTTGGCCCAGCTCTTGCAGCAGCTCTTCCAAGGCCTCTGCCTGGGCTAAGGTGCGAGGAAATCCATCTAGGATCCAGCCCTGCTCTGGAGATTGCTGCAACTGCCCCTTCACCATTCCGATCAGCACCTCGTCGGGCACCAGCTCTCCCGCATCCATGTAAACCTTGGCCTGGCACCCCAGGGGCGTTTGGGCTTTCACCTCGGCCCGCAACAGATCGCCTGTGGAAATTTTGGGCGTGTGGTAAATGGCCGCCAGTCGCTCCGCCTGTGTACCTTTGCCCGCCCCCGGCGGCCCCAGAAAGATCAACCTCGGCACTACTGTTTGACCATCCCTTCGTAGCGTTGTGAGATGACATAAGTCTGGATCTGCTTGGAGGTCTCGATCGCCACCCCCACCAAAATCAGTAGCGAGGTCGCCCCCAAACCTTGGAAAGTGGTGATGCCGGTTGCCCGTTCCACCGTCGTCGGGATGATGGCCACCGCGCACAGGAACAAAGCCCCCAGCAGCGTCAGGCGGTTGAGGATCCCTTCGACATACTCGGCAGTGGCCTTGCCCGGGCGTACCCCTGGAATGCTGGCCCCCATCTTCTTCAAGTTTTGAGCCAGATCCACCGGGTTGATGAGCAAAGAGGCGTAGAAGTAGCTGAAGAAGAGGATCAGCACGAAATAAAAAGGAATGTAGAACCAGGAGGTGGGGGATAGGAAGTTGGCCACTTGCACCAAAGTCAGGTTTTGGGTGTACTGGGCCAGGGCCAGAGGCAGGGACATCACCGAGTAGGCAAAGATGATCGGCATCACCCCCCCTTGGTTTAGCCTCAGGGGCAGATAGCTTTTCTGCTCGCGGAACAGCTTGTTGCCCACCTGGCGCTTGGCGTAGACGATAGGGATCTTGCGGCTGCCTTCTTGGACAAAGACAATGCCGACAATGGTGACCAAAAAGATTGCCAGCAACAGCAAGATGCCACCGATGGTGCTGCTATCGGCACGGGCCAGGCTAATAGTCTGTCCGAGGGCACGGGGCAGAGTGGCAACAATGTTGACGAAGATCAAGAGCGAAGGGCCACTTCCCACCCCTTTCTCCGTGATCATCTCTCCCAGCCACATCACAAACAGGGATCCCGCCGCCAGAGCCAGGGTGGTGGAGGCCATGAAGGCCAACTCATTGGTGGTACTGGCAAACTCCCGCACCCAAAAGGAAATGCCAATGCCCTGGATGATGGCCCAAACCAAGGTGACATAGCGGGTGTACTGAGAAATCTGCCGCCGCCCCTGTTCTCCCTCGTTTTTCTGCAGGTTCTCTAAGGCTGGAATGGCCGAGACCAGCAACTGCATGATAATTGAGGCATTGATGAAGGGCAGGATCCCAAGGGCGAAAATTCCCAAAGCAGAAATCCCCCCGCCGGAGAAGACATCCAGCAAGCCAAACACAGGGCTGTTGGCAGCTTCGGCAGCAAAGCGGGCCCGATCGATACTGGGAATGGGGATGTAAATGCCCAGTCTGACCAACAGCAGCAAGCCCAAGGTGAGAAACAGACGGCTGCGCAGGCCAGAGGCCATAGCCATCTGCATAAAGGTCTCTTGGGCAGAGGGGGCGGAACCTCGTGTGTCAACCATAGGGAAGAGAATCTCGCGGGAGCAAAGGGCAAGGTTAGCTATCTACCACTCTACGCTGCTGGTGGAGCAGTCGGCAAAATCAAAGCAAAATCAAAAAAGTGCAACTCAGCGCCACCCGGCAGAAGCCGGCCAGAGCAACGGGAAGAAGGGGTTTAGGATCCCAAAATCTCCACCCGACCTCCGGCTGCCTCGACCTTGACTTTGGCTGAAGCAGTAATGGCCGCCGCCCTGATCGTCAGGGGCACGCTGACTTCCCCATCTCCCAAGATCTTCAGCGGGCCATCGTTGGTGGTGACGATCCCTCGTTCCATTAAGCTTTGCAGGCTGACCTCGCTGCCGGCAGGCAGATCCGCCAAGGCGCGCAGGTTGACCAGGGTGTATTCCAGACGCCGCCTGTAGCGAGGGAAATGCTTAAGCTTGGGTAAACGCCGGTAGAGGGGAGTCTGGCCCCCTTCAAAGCCGGGCCGTGTACTGCCCCCCTTGCGGGCCTTTTGCCCCCGCATCCCCTTGCCACAGGAGGCCCCCTGCCCGGCAGAAACGCCACGACCTAGCCGCCGCCGCCGCCGCGTCGAACCTGCTTGAGGCCGAATGTCTTCCAGTCGCATGTCTACCTCTAGCTCACTTGCTCAATATCACCTGTCCATCACTTGCCCAATAGGCGGCGCACATCGATGTCTCGGTCTTGGGCCACCTGCTTAAAGGTACGCATCCGCCGCAGCGCATCGATGGTAGCACGGGCATTGTTGAGGGGGTTGCTGGATCCCAGTTGCTTGGCCAAGCTGTTGCGTACACCCGCCAGCTCCAGAACGGTGCGGACTGCCCCCCCTGCAATGACTCCTGTGCCAGGAGCTGCTGGCATGACCAAGACAGTGGCACCGCCGCCTGCCCCCTGCATGGGATGGGGTACGGACAAACCTTTGGTGAGGGGCACCTCAATCAGGTGTTTTTTACCGTCCACAACTCCCTTGCGCACTGCTCCGATCACATCGTTGGCTTTGCCCACGCCAACCCCGACTTGGCCCCGCTCGTTGCCGACCACCACCACAGCGCGGAAGCTCAACTTCTTGCCGCCCTTGACCACCTTGGTGACGCGCCGAATCTGGATGACCCGCTCTTGCCACTCCGTGGGCTGCTCTTCGCGGCTTTTCTTGCTTCTGCGACGTTCCCTCTGCTCAGCCATGTGCTGTGTCCTCAGTAGCTAGAACTGTAACCCTGCTTCTCGGGCAGCTTCTGCCAGGGCTTGAACGCGCCCGTGATAAAGCTTGCCCCCCCGATCGAAAACCACGCGGGAAATGCCCATCTGTAAGGCTCGTTCGGCAACTGAGCGGCCCACCAAGGCAGCCGCTTCTTGAGTAGCCGTCCCGGTTTCTTTGAATTTTTCGCGCAGCTCCCTGTCTAAGGTGGAGGCGGAGGTTAAGGTATGCTGGGCTACATCGTCGATCACCTGGGCGTAGATGTGTCGATGGGAGCGAAACACGGCCAGGCGAGGCCGCTCGGCAGTGCCAAAGACCTTGCGGCGAATGCGTCGATGACGACGTTGGGTGGTAATTTTGCGGCTGGTTTTCATAGGACTCCGTCCCGCTTTCGCAATGGGCTATTTACTTCTTCGCTTTCCCGGATTTACCCGCCTTGCGGCGAACTTGTTCCCCTAGATAACGGATCCCTTTCCCCTTGTAGGGCTCTGGGGGCCGGACGGCTCGGATGCGGGCGGCAGTATTGCCCACCAGTTCTTTATCTGTGCCTGAGACAACAATGATGTTGTTTCCCTCAACGGCAATTTGGATGCCGGGGGGAAAGGGGATCTCCACAGGATGGCTGTAGCCAACGTTCAAAACCAACTTGCTGCCTTGGATGGCAGCCCGGTAGCCCACGCCCACCAATTCCAGCCGCCGCTCAAATCCCTTGGATACTCCATCGACCATGTTGGCGACCAAGGTGCGGCAAAGGCCGTGGAGTTGGCGGGCAGGACGAGAATCGTTGAGACGGCTGACCGTGAGCGTCTGAGCGTTTTGCTGGACTGTGATCAAGGGCGGTAAACTGCGGGACAGTTGACCTTTCGGGCCTTTCACTGCAATGTGTTGGCCGTCGATCTGGATCTCCACCTTGGCAGGAAGGGCGATGGGGCGTCTACCGATACGGGACATGGGAAAAACTCCTGACCAGAGAAAACTTAAGGTCTAGTAGACAAGACAGAGGACTTCACCACCAATGCCCTGCTTACGAGCCTCCCGGTCGGTCATGATGCCGTTGGAGGTGGAGATGATGGCGATCCCAATTCCTCCCAGCACTCGGGGCAGCTCTTTGTGGTTGCGGTAAACCCGCAGGCCGGGTCGGCTCACCCGCTTTAAGCCATTGATGATGGGCCTGCAGTTGCGGCCTTTGCCCTTGTACTTCAATCGCAACACCACTCGGGCTTGGATCCCTTCTCCCTCCTCCTTCCATTCGCTGACGAACCCTTCCTCATGAAGAACGCGAGCGATGCTGCGGGTCATGCGGGTGGCCGGAACTGCCACCGACTCGTGCCGAGCCATGGTGGCATTGCGAATGCGGGTGAGCATATCGGCGATCGTGTCGTTGGTGTGGGCCATCAGTGCTCCTCGGAAGATCAATCAAGGAAACTCAGGGTGGGCAAAGCTAAGAGGCAAAGGGCATGCCAAAGGCTTTGAGCAGGGCACGGCCCTCTTCATCGGTTTTAGCAGTGGTCACAATGGAGATATCCATACCTCGCAACTGATCCACAGAGTCATAGTTGATTTCGGGAAAAATCAGTTGTTCACGGATGCCGAGGGTGTAGTTGCCTCGTCCATCAAAGGCTTTGGGGCTGACGCCGCGGAAGTCACGGATACGGGGCAGAGCAATGTTGATCAGGCGATCCAAAAACGCATACATGCGCTCCCGCCGTAGGGTTACCATCAGGCCAACCGGCATGCCCTTGCGAATCTTGAAGCTGGCAATTGCCTTTTTGGCGCGGGTGATCACCGGACGCTGACCGGTGATGGCGCTGATCTCGGCAATGGAAGATTCCAGAGCCTTGGCATTTTGGGAAGCTTCCCCCAAGCCGCGGTTGATGACGATCTTCTCCAGGCGGGGCACCTGGTGGATGTTGGTGTAGCCCAACTCCTTTTGCAGCTTGGGGACGATGACGGTGTTGTAGAGGATTTGCAGACGTTGGGGCATGGTGGCTTCTCCTTGCGGCTCTGGGCTGGGTCAGAGCCAAACCAATGGTGGAAAGGGATCAAAAGCTTAGTCGAGAATCTCACCCGTTTTCTTAAGGACGCGAACCTTGCGACCATCGGCGGTGATTTGATAGCCGATACGGCTGGCCACCTCCTGCTTCTTGGAATAGGCCATCACTTTGCAGACGGGAATGGGAGCTTCCTTGGTCTCAATTCGGCCACTTTCCCCTTCTCGCTGGGGTTTACGGTGGTAGGTAACAATGTTAACCCCTTCCACCAAAACCATGTTGCGTTCGGGAAAAACGCGCAGCACCTCGCCGATTTTGCCTTTGTCATCGCCGGAGATCACCTGCACGGTATCCCCTTGCTTGATACGCATTTTGTAGCGCAGGCTGTTGCGGTGCTTGCGAATGCCCGGTCGCCGAACTAAGCGCCGAATTTGGCTGGGTTTGAGGGGGCGAACCATCAGAGTACCTCCGGGGCAAGGGAGATGATCTTGGTGAAGTTTTTCTCCCGCAGCTCACGGGCTACAGGGCCGAAAACACGAGTTCCACGGGGATTGCCATCATTGTTGATGATCACGGCGGCGTTGTCGTCGAAGCGGATGCACATGCCGTCAGGGCGACGTACCGTATCGACGGTGCGGATAACAACGGCCTTGACAACATCGGATTTTTTGACGGGCATGTTGGGCAAGGCATCTTTGACGACGCCGATGATCACGTCGCCTAAGCTGGCGTAGCGACGGCCACTGCTGCCCAGCACGCGAATGCACATCATTTTGCGGGCGCCTGTGTTGTCGGCCACCGTCAGCATGGTTTGCTGCTGAATCATAGTTTCTTCACCTCCCTCAGGATTTCGGCAACTTGCCAACGCTTGGTGCGGCTGAGGGGACGGGTTTCCGTGATGCGCACCAGATCCCCTTCTTGACAGCGGTTTTCCTCGTCGTGGGCCTTAAACTTCTTGGTCTTGACGACGATCTTGCCGTACTTCGGGTGAGCAACTCGATTTTCCACAGCAACAACCACCGTTTTTTGCATCTTGTTGCTGACAACAATGCCAATCTTCTCCCGAACAGCCATTACTCCTCCTTGGTTGGGCGTTTGCCCCGCTTACGCTCTCCCTCCACAGTTAGTAGTTGCGCCAGCTTGTGTTTGCGCAGCCGGATGAGATGGGGCTGGTTCAACTGCCGCGTGGCCTGCTGCAAACGCAGCTCAAACAGCTCTTTCTTGACGGCGTAGATTTCGTTGCTCAGCTCTTCGTCCGATAAAGCACGGGCATCAGCAATTTTGGGCATGGGCATGGCTGAACTCTCCTCATACACTGCTGGTGGCCACCTCTGAAGCCGTTGCCTGGGCGGGCTCTGGCTTTTCAAAGTCGGCTTTGGTTACAAACTTGACCTTAATGGGCAGCTTCTGGGCGGCAAGGCGCATGGCCTCGCGGGCGATGGGCTCTGCCACTCCCCCCATTTCGAAGAGGATACGGCCCGGCTTGACGACACAAACCCAGTACTCAGGGTTGCCTTTGCCGGATCCCATGCGGGTTTCAGCAGCTCGCTGAGTAACGGGCTTGTCGGGAAAGATGCGAATCCAGATTTGGCCACCCCGCCGAACATAGCGGGTCATGGCTCGACGGCTGGCCTCGATCTGTCGAGCTGTAATCCAGGCGGGTTCTAGGGCCACAAGGCCGTATTCCCCAAAGTTGATGCGGTTGCCACGGGTCGCTTTGCCTTTCATGCGCCCGCGCTGTTGCTTGCGGTACTTGGTGCGTTTGGGGCTTAACATGGCCGTTCCTTAAGTCAACTGCGATAGGGATCCCTGGACGTTCCGGTGTTGGCCCTCAGGCCTCCTGAGCCGAGCGATCTTCAAAGGTGGGCCGCCGCCGCTGCTGCCGACGTTTGGGCTGTTGCAGGGGAAACTTCTGTTCGTGGCGTTCCTGCCCGGGCAGAACTTCCCCTTTGAAGACCCAGACCTTGACCCCGATGATGCCGAAAGTGGTGTGGGCGAGGTGCTCGGCGTAGTCGATGTCGGCCCGCAAAGTATGCAAAGGGATCCGCCCCTCCCGCGTCCATTCGGTGCGGGCAATCTCGGCCCCGTTCAGACGCCCGGCAATTTGGATTTTGATCCCTTGTACACCTGCCCGCTGGGCCCGTTGGATCACCTGGCGCACGATGCGGCGAAAGGCAATCCGCCGTTCCAACTGTTGGGCAATGTTTTCCGCCAACAAGGTCGCCTCGGCATCGGCACGGGTGACCTCTACTACATTGATGCGAATGGTTCGCTCGCCACCACCTCGTGAACCAGGGCTTTGTCCCGCTAGCGCGGACAGCTCTTTCTGTAGACCTTGGCGCAAAGTCTCTAGGCTGGATCCGCCCCGACCCACAACTACCCCAGGGCGAGCAGCCCGGATCTCCAGGTCAATTTGATCCGCTTTGCGCTCGATTTGGATATCGGCCAAACCAGCACTGCTCAGTTGCTTGGTCAGGTAGGTGCGAATCTGGTCGTCCTCCTGTAACAAGGCTGGGTAGCGGGCTGGATCGGCAAACCAGCGGCTGCGATGCTCCTTAATCACGCCGAGGCGGAAACCGGTGGGGTGGATCTTCTGTCCCATGGTGGTGTCGGTTGAAGGGTAAAGGGCTAGAAATACAGGAGGTTAAGAGGCCGTCGCCGCTTCAGCTTCCTCTATGGGCCGGACGGCGATGGTGATGTGACAGGTGCGCTTGCGAATGGGGTAGGCCCGCCCTTGGGCGCGGGGGCGAAACCGTTTCAGGACGGGCCCCTGATCAGCATAGGCCTGGCTGATCACCAGATCCCGGGGATCCAGGCCGTTGTTGTGCTCTGCGTTGGCCACCGCCGAGCGCAGCACCTTACGAACCGGCTCACAGGCAGCGTAGGGCATGAACTCCAGCAGGATGAGGGCATCGGCATAGGTGCGCCCGCGGATCTGATCCAGCACCCGCCGCACTTTGAAGGGGGACATGCGGATGTAGCGGGCTACCGCTTTAACCTCAGGGGATGAATCAGCCATGGCGCTCTCCCTCCTGCTCAATACTGTCCTACTCGTTGTTTATCTCAACGGCGGGCGGCTTTTTTGTCGCTACCCGCGTGGCCACGGAAGGTACGGGTGGGGACAAATTCCCCCAGCTTGTGACCCACCATCTGATCGGTGATGTAGATGGGCACGTGTTGCTTGCCGTTGTGAACAGCGATGGTGTGACCGATCATGACGGGCAAGATGGTGCTGGCCCGCGACCAGGTCTTGATCATGTGCTTCTCGTTGCGCTCGTTCATCTTCTCCACCTTGAGAAGCAGCTTGGCATCCACAAAGGGGCCTTTTTTCAGCGAACGTCCCATAAGAACCTCAACTGTTTGACAAGCAATGACCATCGAAGAAGCTTCAGGAAGCGCATGGCCAGACGGCTATTGGGCAGCCCTTCCGCCCTTGTCTCGACGGCCCCCGCGACGGCGACCGCGCACGATGAATTTGTTGCTGGGCTTGTTGCGTTTGCGGGTCTTGTACCCCAGGGTGGGCTTACCCCAAGGGGTGACAGGGGTACTGCGGCCTATGGGGGCTCGCCCTTCCCCGCCGCCATGGGGATGATCCACAGGGTTCATCACCGAGCCACGCACCTTGGGACGGCGCCCCAACCAACGGCTACGACCCGCCTTGCCCAGGCTGATGTTGTTGTGGTCAACGTTGCCCAGTTGGCCGATGGTGGCGTAGCACTCGCCGCGGATCATGCGGACTTCGCCGGAGGGCAGCTTGAGGGAGACATATTTGCCTTCTCTGGCCACCACTTGAGCGCCAGCCCCGGCGGCGCGAACCATCTGTCCGCCGCGACCAGGATACAGCTCCACGTTGTGAACCACCGTTCCCAGGGGGATCCGCTCCAGGGGCATGGCATTGCCGATCTCAAAGGGGGCCTCTGGCCCGGCCATGATGGTGGCTCCCACCTGTAGGTTGCGGGGAGCGAGGATGTAGCGTTTCTCGCCGTCTTCGTATTCCACCAGGCAGATGTGGGCGCTACGGTTGGGATCGTACTCCACAGTTTTGACGGTCGCCGGGATCCCCCGCTTGTCGCGACGGAAGTCGATGATGCGGTAAAGCCGCTTGTGGCCACCACCGCGGTGCCGGCAGGTGATGACGCCACGGTTGTTGCGCCCTTTCTTGCGGTGAATAAATTGCAGCAGCGACTTTTCCGGTCTGGGCCGCTTGCCGTTCTCGTCACGGGACAGCTCCTCGAAGTCAGAGACCGTCATGTGACGGGTGCTGGGGGTGTAGGGTCGGAGAGTACGAATGCCCATGGCTCAGGTAGGGGTGGGGGACGGGACAACAACAGCTCAAAAGGGGCGTTCAGGTGTCCGGGAAGAGGGTGATGGAATCTCCCTCCGCCAAGGTCACGATGGCTCGCTTGGGACGGGTGCGGTAGCCCACAAAGCGGCCCACCCGCCGTTGCTTGCGCGGGAGCTTCAGGGTGTTGACGGAAGTAACTCGCACGCGGAACATTTCTTCGACGGCAGCTCGGATGAGCGGCTTGGTGGCGGTGGGCAGCACTTCAAAGACATATTTGCGCTGCTCCATCAAGGCGGTTGCCTTTTCGGTGATGACGGGGCGCAACAGGACGTCGGCCAGGATCCGCTTGCTCTCAGTCATCGCTTTCCTCCTCTGCTGGGGCTGCTTCGGCCTCTTCTACCGTTGACGGCTCTGCTCCTTGAGCCAGTTCTTCTGCTGGATCTTGGGGCTCTTCGGTTTGCTCTTCTGGCCCCTGCGGATCTGCTGGACGTCCTTGGAGGGCAGCTTGGTTTTCCTGGGCCTCAGGTTGGACTGGGGTTTGCTCTGCTTCCTCGTGTTCGCTTTCTGGAACGGCCTGATCTTCCGGCCCATCTCCGGGCAGGGCCTGATCTTCGGCTATGTCGGCCTGAGGTGCATCCTCAGAGGGAGTCTCCAGAACTGCCGGCGCAGCGTCGGATCCCCAACGGGCCTTGAGCTGCTCTAGGGCAGAAACGGTGATCAGCACCCAATCGACGTTGAGCAGATCGAAAACGTTGATCTGATCCAGGCCGATCAGCTTAACGCGGGCGATGTTGCGCACGGCCCGCTCTACGGCTTCCGAGCGTTCGGCAACGATGAGCAGAGCCGATTGATCTTCCATCACCCCCCAGCGCAGCAAAGCCTGGGCCACAGCACGGGTTTTGGGCGGGTTGAGCTGCTCCTGGAAATCCTCCACCACGATCAGGTCTTCCACCCGACTTTGCAGAGCGGTGCGCAGGGCCAGTTGCCGTTCTTTGCGGTTCATGGCCAGGTTGTATTCCCGCTTGCGGGGGCCGAAGATCACCCCCCCTTTGCGCCAAAGTGGGGAGCGGATGGAGCCGGCACGGGCCCGACCGGTGCCTTTCTGCTTCCAAGGCTTGCGACCGCCGCCGCGCACCTCAGCTCGGGTCTTGGTGTGGGCGTTGCCCTGACGAGCATTGGTCATCTGCCGGCGCAGTGCCAGATAGAGGATGTGGGCGGCTGTTTCGGGACGAGCAACTTTAAGGCTCAGCTCCGCGCTGCCCACCGTTTCCCCTTGCCAATTTTTCACCACACAACTTGCCATGGTTCCCTCGTCTTTGCGGATGCGGGTCAGCCTTTGCCAGGGATCCCTCCTTAGCGCTTGTTGCCCACCTGCTTGGCAGGGGTGATCTCCAGCAGCCCTCCTTCTACCCCGGGCACGCAACCCTTGATCACCAGCAGATCCCGCTCTGGATCCACCTGCACCAACTGCAATTTGCGGGTGGTGACTCGGCCACCTCCCAGCCGCCCTGCCATGCGCATCCCCGGAAACACGCGGCCTGGGGTTGTGCCGGCGCCAATGGAACCCGGTCGGCGGTGGTTTTTGGAGCCGTGGGACATGGGGCCACGACCGAAGTGGTGGCGCTTTTGATAGCCGGCAAACCCTCGCCCGATGGAGGTACCGGCCACATCCACCAATTGGCCAGGGGAGAACATCTCGACAGTAATTTTCTGCCCCAACTGGTAGGCTTCTGGCTGGTCAACCCGGAACTCCCGCAGGTGGCGCAGCAGCTCTGTCACCCCCGCTTTGGTGAGGTGGCCCCGCTGCGCCCGCGTGAGATGCTTTTCGGCAGTGGGCAAGTAGCCCAACTGAATGGCGTTGTAGCCGTCTGTGGCCTGGGTTTTGATCTGGGTCACGGTGCAAGGCCCCGCCTGTACGACGGTAACCGGAATGGCCAGCCCTTCTGGAGAGAAGATCTGGGTCATGCCGACTTTTCTTCCAAGGATGCCAAGTGCCACAAGAACCTCCAATCGAGCCTGCACGACTCGCTTTCATCAATTCAGAGCCGACTCACTCTGACAATCAGCCGACCTTTCGCGAAGCGGGCTGTAGGCCAATGGCTCAGTCAGCCGGATGGATAGACATACAGCAACAGCGTGGCAGCAGAAAGCTCAGAACAAGGCTGAGTCTGCCAACTCAGGCGAAAAAGCGAGGCAGGGAGAATCAGGGATCCCTGTCCCCAGAGCCTAAGATCAGCATCGGCAACGCTGATCCTCTCGCCTAGTTCACCCCAAAGTTACACGCCAAACTGCTTTTGTTGAGAGCTGCTCAGACTTGCCTGCAAAGAGGCAGTATCTGGGGTAGCAGCGCACCAGGTCGCCAAAGCGGATGGGCTTAGTTGGCAACGGAAAACAATCATAATGAAGCGAAGGCCCGTTTGTCCAGACTTTTGCTGAGAAAATAGGTTGGTTGGAGAGGCCGGAGAGGGTAAGGGCAGCTCAAGTGGAAGAAAAGAGCCATTGGCCAGGGAAGCCATCTCCCTTCAAAAGTGTGATGGGCTGGGCAGGCAGTGGGCTGACCCAGGCTTGTGTGGATCACTATCGAAGTTTGTTGCAGGCGGGATCCGATCCGGGCCGGGTCTTGTTTTTGGTGCGGAGTCAACGGCAAGCGGATGAGGTGTTGCGGCGCTTGCAGCAGTCCAGTTCGGGCTTGGTGGGGCCGTGGCGGATCGAGACGTTCTTGCAGCGGGTTGGGCGCTCTCTGGCCGATCATTGGCCGCAGGTGTGTGCCCGCCTTCCTCAGTTGCCTCCTCAGTTTGAGCCGATCCCCTTGGCCAAAGATCTCACTCAATTTCTCTGCGAACGAGCCTGCGCTTTGTGCCCTCGGCATGGGGAGGCCTTTGCCGGGGTCGGGCTCAAGGAGTTCCAGATCTGGGATCAGATCAGCAGTGCTGCTTATATTGCGGGGGCTTCGGGTTTGCCGGCAGAGGTGGTGGGATCCCGGCTGGCCCGGGCTTGGCCCGAGGAGGCAGATCCACGGCGGGCAGAGGCCTTACAGGCAATGGGCTGCTGTGTGGGGCGGCTGTGGGAGGCAGCACTTCGGTTGGGATCCTTGGATTTTGGTCTGCAAATTCGGCTGTTTGGCGAACACATCCTGCCGCTAGCGGAGTTTTGGCAAGAGTGGGATCATCTGATCGTAGATCAGGCGGAAGACAGTTGCGGGGTGGCGCTGGAGTTTTACCGGCAGGGGCAAGCCCATTTGCAAAGCCAATTTTTCAGCTACACCCTCGGCGGCGGGGTCTCTTTGACCGGGATCCCAGAGGCAGTAGCTGACTTCTTGATGGCAAAAACGCAGGTTCGGTTTCTGGAGGGGAGCCATCGCGCTTCAGCAGGCATGATCCGCTTAGGGGTGCAGATTGCGCGGGTGTTGGATCCCCAGTTTTCTCATCCGCTGCCCGAGCCGCAGGGGGGAGGACTGCCGCTGGTGCAAACGCTGGAGGAAGAGACCCAGTTTGCGGCAGTGGAGGTGATGGTTGCTCAAATTCGCCGGCTTTTGGGGGCCGGGATCCCGGCCCATCGCATTGCTGTTTTGCTGCCCCGTATGGATGTGGGGGTGAGCCTGAGCTTGCAGGAGCAGTTGTCGGAAGTGCCGGTTTTGTCGATTGCCCCCTTCCCGGCGTTGATCCGCTATCCCTTGGTGCGGGCGGTGCTGACGGCAGCAGAATTGGCCCATCCCGAGTGGGGTGCTTTTCCCACTTTGCCGGCTTGGCGGCTGATGTTGAGCTGGGTGCTGGGGCTGGATCCCATCCGGGCAGCTCTGTTAGCCGAAGATACCTGGGATCCGGTGGGGCGTTCTCTGCGTCCCCGAACGGCAGTACGGCAGCCAGAGCGAGTAGGGTTTGCCAACCTGGAGCGCTACCAGCGACTGTTCGATTGGCTGCGCGGCTATCATCCCGGCCCTTCATTGGCCGCTTTCTTCCAGCAGTTTTTTGCCGATCACTTAGCCCCGGCGATTGCTTCCCCTCAGGATCAAGAGCTGCTGCGCGTGTTGATGGAAGCGGCACGGCGGTTTCGCCAGGCCTTCCCTGCCGAAGGGGATCCCGCCTTTTTGGCCATGATCCGCTCGGGACAGACCCCCAGCAGCAGCCGCTTCGAGCCCGACTATTCCCGTTACTTGGTAGTTGCAACTCCGGGGGCCTACATCACTCGGGGTTTGGAGGCGGATTACCAATTTTGGTTTGATATCACCAACCCCAGCTGGTCCCGCTCCCTCTGGCATGTGCTCTACAACAGCCGTGTGCTGACGCCGGAATGGGACGGGGAGGTTTTCGATGCGGCGCGGGATTTACAGGCGCGTCAACGCATTTTGGCCCGCACGCTGCTGAACCTCTGTTGCCGCACTCAGAAGGGGCTGTGGCTGGTGCGCTCCAATTTTAATTATCGCGGCGAGGAGAACACCAGTATTCTGGACTACCTGATTTTGAAGGGGTTGAAGGCCATGGCAACCGCCGGCTAAGGGAGAGCCTATCCTGAAAGGGTGCTGGCAACTCAGGCCTCCAAAAAATCGGGGGATGCACTGCAGGAATGGTCAAAGGCAAGGGTTTTAGAAGAGCGGCGCAGCCGCCCCTCTTATTGTGGGGGTAGGAGTCGGCGGCAAAGTGTCTTAATCTTGTTTGAAACAACGATAAAGCAATACAGCAGAGCCTTTCCAAGAAATGGCTGGCCGGGATCCCTCTCAGGCAGGGGTAAGACTGATGACCTTGGGTGGCGCAGAGGGCCGGCGTCTCAAGCCGGCTGGAAACGGCTGTGGGCATTCCCTCTGTCTTCCAACACAGTCGAGTATCGAGTAGAGTGGGGGCGCCTGCTTTGATTTGGATTGGGTTTTATGAATCCAGCTACCCCTCCTGCTGCGCCCTCGTCCCGCCGCTTTCCCCTTCGTCCCGTAGCAATGGTGGCCCTCACTGCCGGCTTCTTGGCGAGGTTAGGAGCGGGGGGCTATGCCTTACTGCAGCGGCTACGGCTGCAGATGCACCGGGATCTGATCTTCTATCGGTACACCGTCTTTTCTGAGTTTGGCTATGGAGGCTCGCCAGCGTTCGATCCCGGCCAAAGTGATCGCTGGTTTCCTCTTACCTATCCGGTGTTGGCCCGCTGGGGGGGGATCCGCCGACCCGAGCCGCCGCAGCTACACCTTCTACACCTTGCAAAGCCATGGCCTGCCCTACAGCCGTTGGTGGTTGGAGGATCGGCTGCGGCAAAATTCGGCTCAGTTTTTCGCCCCAGCAGCTTTGTTCGGGGGCTATGACTACTCAAGCGGGCAGGAGATTGCGCCTCAATACGAGCTGTTTGGGCTGGATCGGCCAGAGTCGGTGCAGCGCCTCACCGAGCTGGCCTTGGCCGGGATCCAAGCCATAGCCCCGAGTGGAGTTTTAATCTCAACTGGCTCAACAGCTTGCTGACCCAAGAAGAATTTCCCTTGCGAGATCAGGTCTACAGAGCGCTGCTCCCCGCCTTGGAAAGCAGCTCTCCGCAGCGGGCAAAGAAACTCTTGAGCGCCTTGCCCTACGAGGAGGAAAGGATCCCCTCTTGGGCGCTGTCGCAGGTGCAGGCGGTGCGGCAGCGGGTTGCGGGGAATGTTTCTCCATACACTGATGTTTATGGGCGTGCCGGCCAAGTGTTGATCCTAGAACAGCCGACGGTGCAAACGGTGCGCCCTTTGTACGAAGATTTACCGCCCCCATCCCGACACTTTTTTCTGCTGCAGATAGCGGATCCAGAAACTCTCCCCCCTGCCGCTCAGGTGTTGCTGCGCAGCGTGGTGGGCGATGATGCTGACCCGCAGCGGTTTTTGGCGGCGGCTCTTCTCTACTTAAAAGGGGATCCCAGCGGGGAGCCGCTGCTGCAGAAGGCTCTCAACGAGGACTTTGCCTCTCTTCACGGCATCGACGACCACCTGGTTTTGCTGCAGTTGGCAGAAGCTTTTCCCAATTCCCGCTTTACGCAAGCTTGCCGGGAATACGCCCGCATTCGGGGGGGCAGCTATTTTGGCCATTCCCTCTACAACCCCGAGACCGGCGAACCGATCCCGCGGCCTTTCCCCCCGGCAGAGGAAGAGACCCTTTGGCGGACTTGGCTGACCGTCTACCCGAATCATCCCGGTGCCGACGATGCCCTCTTCTGGCTGACACGCACCTTGGAGTGGCAGGGCAAAAGGGAAGAAGCACTGGTCCTTTTGGCCAATTGGCTGGCGGATCCCTTCGGCGATGGAGACATGCGCTACGTCTTGCGCCGCCGCCTGCTTTTGCTCTTAGACAGCGGTGCAACCCCCAGCGAGTTGCAAGCTTTTCTCGACCGCCACGGCGAGCATCCTCTGGCCGCCGCCGTCCGCTATGCTCTGGCGGTTCGCTTCGCCCGCGAACACCGCTACGACCTAGCCCTGCAGCTGACGGAAAATCTGGCTTTGGATGCTGTGTTGGATCGCTACCCCTTGCTGGATGGCGGCTACTGGCTGGACGACTGGGATCCCGTGCCCGCCAGCCGCACCCCTCTGCAACCCAAAATCCAGGCCCAACGAGAACGCTGGCGCCAATTGAGCCGTTGGCAAGCCCAATCCACTCCCCAACAACGCTATCAACATCAACTGGCCGCCCACTGGGCCGCTGCCGACGGTTGGCGCAATGGGTACCTGTGGCTGTTTAACCAAACCCGTGCCGGTGGCCTGAGTGGGGATGCTGATGGAAGCGCGCCGCCGCAACCAGCTTCCTCCAGTTCTCTATCGGACTATCAGCGGGCCAATCACCATGCTGTAGCAGCAGAGTTACTCGGCTCTGTGCTGGCGGATCCCACCGCCCCTGCCCATCTTCAGGAAGAAAGCCTGTACCGGCAGGTGCTGATCCTCTACCGCCAGTACACCACCTACCCTCCCGAGGAAACGGCAGCCATCTATCCGCTGCCGGGCTTCCCCCCAGGAGTGACAGAAGATACCAGCTTGTTCGACACGTCACTGCCGGACTACGTGGATCCTGGCAGCCTCAGCTACAGCTACTTTCTGGAAGCCAAAGCCCTGCAGGATGGCTATGCCCGCCAGGCGATCTACGCCGGCAATGAGCTGCTGAACCGCTTCCCCCAGAGCCGCTATGCTGGGGATGTGCTCATGGCTCTGTACGGCCTGACGGGAGATGTCGCCTTCCTAGGACGGCTGCTGACGCAGTTTCCTGATAGCGAGCGCGCTCTGGAGGCAGCGCTTGAGCTGGGGCCCGTCAGCCACTGAGTCTTTAAGCGTACCGCAGCTTTGCAGCTTTATAGCCTCTTCACAGAGCCTTCATGAAAGGCAAATAGGGGTATTCTTGGACGAGAGCTGTCTTACGAGATCCAGGGAGAAAGGCTTTATCTCCCCTTTGTCTCGGCGGATCTGGACTAGCTTGGGTTGAGTTTCCTTGGGCTGCCATGGGCTGATGGATCCTGCCACCTTTCTGGAGCACTATGGGTTTGAGCTGGAAGGTCAACCCAGCCAGGTTTGGGTGGAGCGCTGGAGCCAGTTGTTCCCGGATCTTTGGATCCCGGCAGCCTTGCTAGAAGCCCTCTACCAGGGGCGGTACAAGGCCGCCTCTGTGGAGCAGCTTCTCCGCCTTTGGCAGCGTCGCGGCTCTCCTCATCTTACCTTTCCCCCAGAAATCGGCCAGTTCCTTTGGCAGGAGCAGCAGGAGCGGATCCGCTCTTTGGCTGCGGCTGCCTTTGCCTGTTCTCCTCTGCCGCCGGTACCCCCCGCGGGATCCCTGTTTTCCCGAGAACCGGCCATATCTCTAAACTTGTTGTTGGAGCAGTTGCAGGAGCTTCCCCCCAAGCTGCGCCGCCTGCTCGCCCAGTCCCCTCCTCCCCAACTTGCCCGTGCCGGTGGGGCAGAGTCCTCAGGGATCCTAGAGCTCCAGCAGACGGTCGTTGACCCTCCAACTCCTGCCGAGCCCCCTCAGGGACAGTCTTGATGGGCTTGCCACTCTCTTTCCTCAGGGATCCTGGCCATGAACTTTCCCCTCGATTGCGACAGCGGTGCGGAGCACATTTTTGCCGCCTTGCCCTGTGGGGTGATCACCGTCAGCGACACGCGCACCCCTGAAACCGATCACAGCGGCCAGTTTATCTGCACAGCCCTCCAGGAGTCCGGCCACCGGGTGGAGAGATATTGCATTCTCCGAGATGAACCGCAGCTCATTCGAGAGCAGGTTCAGGATTGGGCCGGATCCCTGCCGGTGCTCTTGTTGAATGGTGGCACAGGCATCGCCCCCCGCGACACCACTTACGACGCCATCGAGGCTCTCCTGGAAAAGACCTTGCCCGGCTTTGGGGAGATCTTCCGCCAGCTCAGCTATGCCCAGATTGGCAGTCGGGCCATCGCCTCTCGGGCCATCGCCGGGATCCACGGAAAGTGCTTGATCTTTTCCATGCCTGGCTCCCCAGCAGCCGTGCAACTGGCTATGCGCAGCCTGATCCTGCCGGAGCTACCCCACCTGGTTAAGCAACTGCACCAGGGCAAGCATTGAGGCAGCAGGCCGTCTTAGTGATCCCCTCTTAGGCCAAGAGGGCAGTCGCCTTGGCAAGAGCCTCCTCCCGCAGCAGAGCGGCTTTATCGGTGCGCTCCCAGGGCAGATCCAGATGGGTTTGCCCGAAGTGCCCATAGACCGCTACGTCTTGGTAGAAGCGCCCTCCCCGTTGGCGGGGCAGCTCCCGCAGTTGGAACTGGGCCAAAATGGCTGCCGGCCTCAGATCGAAGTGGCGCTGCACCAGCCGCAACAGCTCTTCGTCGGGGATGCGCCCTGTGCCAAAGGTTTCCACCAAAATGTTGATGGGGCGGGCTACCCCAATGGCGTAGCTCACCTGCACTTCACATTTTTGCGCCAAGCCAGCTGCCACGATGTTCTTGGCCACGTAACGAGCCGCATAGGCAGCGCTGCGATCCACCTTGGTGGGATCCTTGCCGGAGAAGGCCCCGCCCCCATGGCGAGAATAGCCGCCGTAGGTATCGACGATGATCTTGCGTCCGGTCAGGCCCGCATCTCCCTGAGGGCCGCCGATGACAAACTTGCCGGTGGGATTGGTGAGGAAGCGGGTGTGGCTATCCGGCTTGATGGGCAGCTCGGCAAACACCGGCGTGACCACTGCCTCCCAGAGATCGGCGCGGATCCGCTCTTGCACCGCCGCCTCTTCCGTAATGGCGCCAATCGTGGGTGTGTGCTGGGTGGAGATGAGCAGGGTGTGAATGCCCACCGGGCGACCTTCCTCATAGGCCACAGTCACCTGCGTTTTGCCATCCGGGCGCAGATAGGGCAGGGTGCCGTTTTTGCGAACCGTGGCCAACTGGCGGCTGAGGCGGTGGGCCAAGCTAATGGGCAAGGGCATCAACTCGGGAGTTTCATCGCAGGCAAAGCCAAACATCAACCCCTGATCCCCGGCCCCGACCAAGTCGAATTGATCTTCCTGGGAGCCGCGACTTTCCAGGGCCATGTTCACCCCTTGGGCAATATCGGGAGATTGCTCATCGAAAGCCACCAACACCGCGCAGCTTTCTGCACAAAACCCATTCTTGGCATCGGTATAGCCAATTTCGGCCACCTTGTCCCGCACCAGACGGGTGAAGTTGACCTGCGCTTGCGAGGTGATCTCCCCGGTCAACAAAACCAGGCCCGTATTGACCACCACCTCGGCGGCCACCCGACTGAGGGGATCCGCCGTCAAGAGGGCATCCACGATGGCATCGGAGATCTGATCGCAGATTTTGTCGGGGTGCCCCTCCGTCACCGACTCCGAGGAAAACAAAAACGACTTGGACAACGAACCTTCTCCTTAAAAGCTAGAACTGAGAACCTGAACAAAAAACAAGGCTCACCCGCTCGTTCATTATCCGTCGGAGAAAGAGCCAACCAGGGATCCCCAGGTGCTCCGCACCAGCCCCAACTCAGCCAGAGGAAAGGCCCAGCAACCAGCAAGCGTTCTGCACCGCTGACGCACCAGCACTGCCGCGAAGGCCTTGCCCCGCTGCCGCGACCAGAGCTATGGGAGCTGCTAAAGGATAAAGTTGCCAGAAAAGTCCCCCGCCAAAGAGGGCTATCCTCTAGAGAAAACTTTATTGCCTTTATCTTTCGGTTACTGACTAACCGCAGGAATTGGCACCGTAGCGGAGGCTTCCGCCGGGTTGCCGCAGCTTCATTGGGCCTGGTCCCTCAGTCTGCTCTGGATAAAGAACGGAACTTGTCCCTATAGTACCCCCAACCTCCGCCCATTTGTCAAAAAAATAAGCTGTGGGCGGCTTCAGCCAAACAGACCCTGCCACCAGTCTGTCCCCTGAGCGGCTTTGAGAAAGAATGCGCCGGCCAAGCCCAGGGGGGAGAGAACGCCGAGAAAGCCAACTGTCCCCAATCCCCAAGCCAAGCGGTGCAGATGCTTTTTGTCGGCAGGATTTGGCGTCGTTTCGGCTGAGATGGCCAACAGGGATCCCAAGGCTGCCAATAGGGATCCCCCCAGACCTGCAAAGTAGCTGGGCGCTAGCCACGGTTGCAACTCGGCGGCAGATACGACTTGGATGCGGGGCAAGACTTGAAAACACCCTATTGCCAGCACTGCCCAGATGAAGCAGTACATTAGCAGGCTATCTCGGAAAGCAGCAGCCGGTTCTGATACATTTACGCTGAACACTGCTGAACATCACTGTTCAACTATGCAGCGATAGCATTCTGTTTGTTTCCAACCAGAATGGCGGTATCCCGCAAAGCTTTGAGTAGAATACCCAAAGCGCAGTTTCCGTGTCGTCTTACTACCAATTTTCTGCTTTGCTTTGGCTACCATGTTGGCAGACTCGAAAGTAAACAGAAAGATCAACTGATAGTAATCCGTACTGAACATATTATACATTATTTTCAGTATAGTTGAGCTTATTATTGACTAGAGTCATGCTCTCATGATCCCAGCCAATGCAACCAGATGAGGGATTAGGATGGGGGCGGTCTGCTGTGGGGGAACTTGAGTTTGCCCTAACAGTCGCGTCAGCGGTGCAGTTCCCCTGCCGTAGGCACAGCACCTTTCCCTCAGCTTGTGTGGCGAATCTCAATTTTTATGATTATGGCCCAACCCGCCCTGTCTGGCTGGCCTGCACCGGCTTCGGGATCCCAGCCCCTGCCCCCCTCGACAACAGAACTTGAGGCTGCTTGCGATAGCTCACCGGGCACAGAGGCTGACCCAAACTGGCGGCACCGCCAAAGAATGCAAAAACGCCAGCAGCGGCAGCGGCAGCGTCTGTCGGGCATGCGAGATGACAAGGGCTTGATCATCGTACACACCGGGCAGGGCAAGGGAAAGACCACGGCTGCCTTTGGCATGATCTTCCGCGCCCTCGGCCAGGGATTGTCGGTGGGGGTGGTGCAATTTATCAAGGGGGCCTGGGATCCAGGAGAAGCCAAGCTATTGCGGAAATTGGCCGAGCATCCAGAGCTGGGCCTGGGGAAAATAGCTTTTTACGCCATGGGGGAGGGCTTTACCTGGGAAACCCAAGACCGGGAGCGAGACATCGCCCATGCACAGGCGGCCTGGGAAAAGGGGCGGGAGCTGTTCACCAGCGGGGAGTTTCAGTTGGTGCTTCTGGATGAGATCAATGTCGCCCTCAAGTTGGGATATCTCTCGCCGGACAGGGTGTTGGCCGGGCTAGCGGAGAAACCGGAGCGGGTTCACCTGATCTTGACGGGGCGGGGCGCACCGGCAGCGTTGATCGACCGAGCCGATCTGGTGACGGAGATGACTTTGGTCAAGCATCCCTTCCGTGACCAGGGGATCAAGGCGCAAATCGGCATCGAGTTCTAACCCTTGGGCAGGAAAGATGGCCATTCTGCTGGCGGCGGCAGCAAGCGGCAGCGGCAAAACCACCATCACTCTGGCTCTGTTGGCCGCTCTGAGGCGACGGGGCCTGCGCATCCAACCGTTCAAGGTGGGGCCGGATTACATCGATCCTCTGTTTCACACGGCGGTGAGCGGGATCCCCTGTCGCACTTTGGATCCCTTCTTGACCGACGAGGACTTTGTGCAGCGCTGCTTTCGCCACCATTGCCAGGGCAAGGATGGAGCCATTGTGGAGGGGGTAATGGGCCTCTTCGATGGACGAGCGCCGGGATCCCTGCCCCTCCCCGAGGGCGGAACGGAGCCTTTTTTTGCCAGCAGCGCCCATGTGGCCCGCCTGCTCGGGATCCCTGTGGTGCTGGTGATCGATGGCAGCGGCATGGGAACGACGGTGGCCGCTTTGCTCTACGGCTTGAGCCGCTGGGATCCCCGCCTCTCCATTGCTGGGGTGATTTTCAACCGGGTGGCCTCGGAGCGGCATGGACAAATCTTGCAGCAGGCAGCGGCTGCAGCGGGGATCCCAGTCTTGGGCCAGTTTCCCCGGCGGGAGGATTTGCGGTTGCCCAGCCGACACCTGGGGTTGGTGCCTGTCTCAGAACTGGATCACTTCCCCCACTGGCAAGCTGCCTGGGCCGAACTGGCCGAGCAACACGTCAATTGGGATAGCCTATTGCCCCTCATTCGGAGGCTTCCTCCAGCGGTAGGAGAGCTGTGGCCAGGGATCCCCCCTCTCACCGAAAGGACTCCGCCCCGCCGCTGCGAACAGGTACGGGTGGCGGTGGCCCAAGACCACGCCTTTAACTTCTACTACGCCGACAACTTGGATCTGTTGCGGGCCTGTGGAGCCGAGCTGCTGGAGTATTCCCCCCTCCAGGTGGGGCTATGGCCGCCGGATCCCTGCGATGGCGTACTGCTGGGGGGAGGGTTCCCGGAATTGTTTGCAGCACCTCTATCTGAGAGCATTAACCAACAACCTCCCCCGCCCACCCACCCACCCCTCTACGCCGAGTGCGGCGGACTGATGGTGCTGGGCCAATCCCTTACCGATTTTCAGGGAAAGACCTACCCGATGGCCGGGCTGTTGCCCATCACAGTAGACATGGCCAACCGGCTATGTTTGGGCTACCGCGCAGCTGCCGTTTTGCGCCCAACCCTGCTGGCCCCAGCTGGGGATCGCCTGCGCGGGCATGAATTTCACCGCTCCCGCAGCACCCCCATCTCCCCCAGCCCAATCTACAGCTGGGGATCCCCCGCCCAGCCTCAACAGGAAGGATGGGCCACCGAGCGCCTTCACGCTTCGTACCTGCATCTGCACTGGGGATCCCGTCCTGATTTGGCCCTGAGATTATTACAGAACTTCTTAAGAATCTCGAAAGGGGATCCCTAAAAAACCGTGCCATCGCTGAGCAGTTGGATGGGGGGAGAAGCATCTGGCCTGAGCTGGGCAGCGATTTGCCGCCCTGCCGTCCAGGTTCCCCCTTGCAGTATTTTCACCAGGGGCAACTCCTGGGCAGAGCAGCCAAGCCTTTCCCGGATTAAGGAGGCAACTTGATCCAGCAAAATCACCGTCAGGGCTCGCCACTCCACAATCACCGTCGAATCTGGGGGATGCGGTTGCTGCCCAATCTCCGGCTGCTTGAGCTGGATCACCCCCAAATCCACAAACAGCCCCCCGTTGCGATACTCCGCCAAACCCGTCAGCTCATCCAAACCCCCGATTGGGATCCCCTCCTGCTGCAACGGCTCCAGCAGGGAATAGGTCATCCATTGCAACAACTTGTGAAAAGGCACCCAATGGCTCCCCGGCTCCGTTTGGGGCAGGTGGGGATAGGGCCAGACATCCCCCAGAGGGATCCCGGCCAGCGAGACTCGCCCAGGCCAAATGGAGCTAAACCCCCTCTGAACTGCCTGGAAGACCTGTGCTGCTTTGATCCCACGGCTGGGATCCTCGGGTTGGATTGCTTCCCACAACCGGCCTGGACGAGGAAGATTGTGACCAGATCCAAAGTAATGAGGTTGAGCCCGCAAAGTTTGTGCCAACCTTTGCAGCAGTTGCCAGCGCCCCTCCAGTCCCAGTAAAGGATTTTCCGGCCCCACCTGGAAAGCTGCTGCCAAATCCGCCAAGGTGATCCGCTCCAGGCCCGCCGCATCCACCTGCAGAGGCTGCTGGGGATCGCTGGAAAACCCACCTTGCCAGAACCAGTCGAAACTGGCCAAGGCCAAACCTTCGGAACGACCCACCACCGTCTGACTTTCTGGATCCCAGTACTTCCAGGCAGAGCCTGCGCCTGCGTCCAGCAACACGCTGACGATGGCCAGATCCCACTTGCATCGCAGCCGCTCCAGCGGATCCATGTCTTTAAGTCGATTTTCCAGACGGGTTAGGCGCTCCCCGGATCCCACCTGAAAATGTTGCCAGCGGCTGTGGAAGGGAATTTCCCCGTTGGGATAATGGGCCCGCATTGTGGTGATCACATAGTCGGCTACGGATCCCATCCGATTCAGGTCGAGGCGAAAGTGCTCTGATTCATCGGCCAAAACCCTTTCCAATAGCAACTGACAGCGATCCCGAATGGCTTGGGGACTCTGCAAATAAGCCACTCGTTTCTCCAGATCAACAGGTGTCAGCATCGAGCCGTTCCTTCTCAATTGTCCATGCCGAGAATTTTCTCAGCATAATCGGGCGGGAACCCACCTTGATCTGCATTCGTCTGCAAGCCTTGGCCCACTTGACACTCCCGCCGGTCTCTTGTCAAAAGACCGCGTCTTACTTCGCGATCGGTGAGACCCTTGCAAGAGAAAGCTTTGAGGCAACTGTCCTGCTGACACGAGCAGCCCTGAGCCATTTTGAGAAAAGACTGGGCCAAGCACTGGGTGAGGATCCCGATAGATAAGAGCATTGACTCGAGGTAAATTTTGATGTCCCTGTTAAGAGA
Source organism: Synechococcus sp. W55.2 (assembly GCF_047461635.1). Classification (NCBI taxonomy): domain Bacteria; kingdom Bacillati; phylum Cyanobacteriota; class Cyanophyceae; order Synechococcales; family Synechococcaceae; genus Synechococcus; species Synechococcus sp. W55.2. The sequence continues at coordinate 26,050 of NZ_JANSHM010000002.1, forward strand.
AGTGTTGAATACTACATTTCCCTGAAGTAGACTTTGCCCACTCTGTGGCCTTAATCACTTCCTTGAGGGGTTGTCGATTGTTATGATAGATGTAATCCTAGCCCTAAGCATAAATTACTAGTTAGGTCATTTGCAGCTAGGCTAAGCCCCAAAAGTGCCAATCCGTTAGGGAGGAGTGTGATGTTCACACGGTTGGCGGAACAATACCGCAGCTATGTTCAAGATCTGGTGATGAGTTTGCAGGCCCTGGCCATCGTTTTGGAGAAGCGGGGCTACCCAGCCTCTTGCTACACCTGTGGTACGTCTTTCGAGAGTGCCTCGTTTATGGTCAGTTTACGAGAGGGGCACCTAATCCGCTTTTTGGTTTCCGAATGCTCCATTAGCTGGACAGAAATGCGGGATGACCGGGAGCTTATGAAATTGGAAGGGGCAGAGGCGATTCGCCAACTGCAGGAGCTGGCAGAGCTTATCAAAGATGAGCTGTTGGTCGCCGCCACGCCGGCTGAAGCTCTGGTGGCCAGCACCTGATCCTGGCAGGCCCTAGGTCTGCTCAAACCCAAGCCGTAGCCGATTGGACAACTAAGCCTAACCTTCTAGGCCGCTGCTTTGGAGATTTTTCCCCTGTTGAGGAGTAAGGGTGGAATAGGGCTCCCCCTCGACGGAGTGGCAGTTGGCTGGCTGCCCATGCCGCTTGTATGGGGATCCCAGATGACCCGCTCTCCCAGCTTGTATCTGGAGTGGTTTGTGGCGGCAAAGCCTCTCTGAGTAAAGTCTGAGTAAGGTGTCACCGCTGCCAGGGATCCCCTGTTGACGGCTTCATCTTATAACTCTGACCCAATACCCCCAAGGGGATTCGAACCCCTGTCGCATCCGTGAAAGGGATGTGTCCTAGGCCTCTAGACGATGGGGGCGCTCTCCGACAAGGCGATCCTAATCCTAAAGAAGGATAAGTAAGCTTGTCAACCTTTTAATCTGCATCCCCAGACCCACGCCCTGCCAAGTTCAGAATCAAGATCCCCAGCAAAGCCAGGCTCAGCAGGCTGGCAATCACAATCGGTTCATCTGGGATCACGTCCATCTTGGCTTCACCTCACCACATCACAAAGAGCCACACCTCAGACCCGTTCCACATCCCAGAAGAAGAGGGATCCCGCTATAACCACCCCGTCTCCTTGCTGTTCTAGCCGGCTCACACCCCGTCGAGCCCGGTACCGAGCAAGGCCGGTGAGCCGTCCTAAGCAAAGCATCCATCCAGTGGCTTAGACTACACTAGTTAAGAACTGACCCATCGCTTGGACTGGCATGATTCCCACCGTTATTGAGCAATCTGCGCGAGGCGAGCGCGCCTTTGACATTTACTCGCGTCTCTTGCGGGATCGGATCATTTTCTTGGGCACCCAGGTGGACGACGACATTGCCAACCTGATTGTGGCCCAGATGCTCTACTTGGAGTCCGAAGACCCTGAAAAAGACATCTACCTCTACATCAACTCCCCCGGCGGCTCTGTCTATGCTGGCATGGCCATTTACGACACCATGCAGCACATTCAGCCGGATGTCTCCACCATCTGCATTGGTTTGGCTGCCAGCATGGGAGCCTTTCTGCTGGCAGGGGGCACCAAAGGCAAGCGCATTGCCCTTCCCCACGCCCGCATCATGATCCACCAACCCCTTGGTGGAGCTCAGGGGCCAGCTACCGATATTGAAATTCAGGCCAAAGAGATCCTCTTCATCAAAAACAGCCTCAATAGCTTGCTGGCCTACCACACCGGTCAACCTCTAGAGCGCATCGAACGAGATACCGACCGCGACAACTTCATGACCCCAGAACAAGCCAAAGAGTACGGCCTCATCGACCAAGTGATCAGCAAGAGACCCCAGCCAACCCTGGCAGCCGTTTCTTGACCCTCCAGATCCTGTGGGTGGACTTGCTCCGCTCCCTCAAAGAAGGGAGCTTTTGGTTTTGGCCGGGGATCCCACCCGAAGGATATTAAGAAAGCCAAAGAAATCTGTATTCTCGGCAGGCAGCAACGGGACTCACTTTAACCAAACTAATCAAACTCATAAAGAAAGTAATGTTCAGCCCACTATTGCGGATGATAGCTTAGGATTAAACCAATATAGAGTTGTGTTTGCCGAGATTCTAGCTTAGGCACTGTATAAAAATCTTTCTACTGGATTTGCAAGTCCAGGGAGTCCAAGCTAGCAATTGAAGGCACTCGAAAAGAAGGGTTTGGGGCTTCCATTCCCTGGGATGAAGAGTGTCTTAAGGCCCAACTTTGGCCTCATGGTCGTGGGGCGGTCTTATTCACGGAAACTCGGCGGTCTCGAGTTTTGGCCCTGAGTTTTTCCTCTTGGTTGCATCCGTGAAGGGCATTTTCTGGTTCTGTAATTCGTTCAGAGGGAGATCAACGTGGCCTACTCAGCAACCCAATCCAAAAGCGGCTATCAAGCCGGTGTGAAGGATTACCGACTCACCTATTACACTCCCGACTACACACCCAAGGATACCGATGTCTTGGCCTGTTTCCGGGTTACTCCTCAGCCGGGCGTTCCTCCCGAAGAGGCGGGGGCAGCCGTGGCGGCTGAGTCTTCGACGGGCACCTGGACAACGGTATGGACCGATTTGCTTACCGACTTGGATCGGTACAAAGGCCGCTGCTATGACATCGAGCCGGTTCCCGGCGAAGAGAACCAGTACTTCTGCTTCGTCGCCTATCCGCTGGATCTGTTCGAGGAAGGCTCGGTGACCAACATGCTCACCTCGATTGTGGGCAACGTTTTTGGCTTTAAGGCCCTAAAGGCGCTGCGGCTGGAAGATGTGCGGATCCCGGTGGCCTACCTGAAAACCTTCCAAGGCCCTCCCCACGGCATTCAGGTGGAGCGGGATAAGTTGAATAAGTATGGCCGTCCGCTGCTGGGCTGCACCATCAAACCCAAGTTGGGCCTTTCTGCCAAAAATTACGGGCGGGCCGTGTATGAAGCTCTGCGGGGCGGCCTGGACTTCACCAAAGATGACGAAAACATTAACTCCCAGCCCTTCCAGCGCTGGCGGGATCGCTACTTGTTCGTGATGGAGGCTGTCCACAAGGCCCAAGCGGAAACCGGCGAGATCAAGGGCCACTATTTGAACGTGACGGCGCCCACCTGCGAAGAGATGTTCAAGCGGGCCGAGTTTGCCAAGGAGTTGGGCGCCCCTATCATCATGCACGACTACTTGACAGCTGGCTTCACTGCCAACACCAGCTTGGCCAAGTGGTGCCGGGATAACGGCATTCTGCTGCACATTCACCGGGCCATGCACGCGGTGATCGACCGGCAGAAAAACCATGGCATCCACTTCCGGGTGTTGGCCAAGTGTTTGCGCATGTCCGGTGGCGACCACCTGCACTCTGGGACGGTGGTGGGCAAGTTGGAAGGCGACCGCGCCATCACGATGGGCTTTGTGGATCTCATGCGGGAAAACTACGTAGAGGCCGATCGCTCCCGCGGCATTTTCTTCACCCAAGATTGGGCTTCCATGCCAGGGGTGATGCCGGTGGCTTCCGGTGGGATCCACGTTTGGCACATGCCGGCGCTGGTGGAAATCTTCGGCGACGACTCGGTGCTGCAGTTTGGCGGCGGAACCTTGGGACACCCCTGGGGCAACGCGCCGGGCGCAACCGCCAACCGGGTGGCCTTGGAAGCGTGTATCCAAGCTCGTAACGAAGGTCGAGATCTGGCCCGCGAAGGCAACGACATTATCCGGGAAGCAGCCAAGTGGTCGCCAGAGCTGGCGGCTGCCTGCGAGCTGTGGAAGGAAATCAAGTTCGAGTTCAAGGCCGTCGACACCCTCTAGAGATCTGCTGGGGGCAGGGGATCCCCACGGTTCTCTTGCCCTGCTGGCTCCCTCCCTGGATCGGCAATGGATCTGAAACAGATCGCCAAGGACACTGCCAAGACCTTGATCAGCTACCTGACTTATCAGGCGATGCGCACGGTGCTGGCCCAACTGAGCGAAACAGATCCCCCCAGGGCTCTTTGGCTACAGCAGTTCTCCGCTCGGCAAAACCTTCAGGATGGGGAAGCCTACCTGCGGGCTTTGCTGGCTGAGCGTCCTGAGTTGGCCTATCGCATCATGACCGTTCGTGAACACATTGCTGCGGAGGTGGTCGATTACCTGCCGGAAATGGCCAAAGCCGGCATCCAGCAAGCCAACATGGAGCACCGCCGCAATCATCTAGAACGGATCACCTCAGCAACAGGATCCCTACCCGTTACCCACCCGGAAGCGGGATCCCCCCCACAAAACCCTAGGCTCGAAACGGAGTGACACCGATCATGCAAACCTTACCAAAAGAGCGCCGCTACGAAACCCTCTCCTATCTGCCGCCGCTGACGGATCTGCAGATCATCAAGCAGGTGCAGTACATCTTGGATCAGGGCTACATCCCGGCCATAGAGTTCAACGAATCGTCTGAACCAACGGTTCGCTATTGGACGCTGTGGAAGCTGCCCCTGTTCAGCGCCACTTCTCCCCAGGAGGTGCTCAGCGAAGTGCAGGCTTGCCGCAGCGCCTACCCCAACTGTTTCATTCGCGTGGTGGGGTTCGACAACATTAAGCAGTGCCAAGTGCTCAGCTTCCTGGTCTATAAGCCCAGCGGCCTGCGCTAAGGGAGCTCTGGTCAGCGAAAGGGGAGAGCTTCTCCCCTTTTGGTCAAGCCTCCTGGCTTGACTTCTTTGTATGGCCGTTCTCGGTGGCACGGCAATAGAGACCGTGGTTCGGTAATGGTCATGTACAACGTTGCCGTCAACGGGCAACCGGGGTTGGGAACCAGCCTCGTTGGTCTCGGATGTTGCAGCACTCCTTCAGAGACCTGCGGGTCTATGAAGCAACTGGGACAGAGGAAGGGACAAAAACCTCACTGTTAAGGGGATGGGGCACTAGAAACCCCATCTGCCTATACGGTGGGGTAGTTCATGGTGACCCTATTTCTAGGATCCGATGCCCATAAGGGATCCCAGCCCTACCGCCAGAAGAGCGGCCAGGGTTGTTTGAATACTGTTTACAACTTCGTTGGTCATCCAGGCCAAACGGGGTTGTAACACCACTCCCATCCAGCTTTCCGCCAGGGTGGCCAGGATCCCAGCCAGCCAGCAGATGCCCAGCCAAAATGGGCTTCCCCCTACCCATTCCCCGCCAATCCCCCAGGCCAACCCGGCCATCCCTGCCGCTGCCGCCACCCCCGCCAGGGATCCCTCTAGGCTCACGGCTCCTTCTGTGCCCGCCGGCACGGACTGGAAGGTGGTGATCAAAAAGGTCTTGCGGCCATAGGCTTTCCCCACCTCGCTGCTGACGGTATCGGCCAATTTCGCTGCAAAGCTGGCGCTGTATCCCAACCACCACAGGGGATGCGGGAAGAAAGCGTATCCTAGCGCACATCCTGCCCCGGTTAAAGCGGATCCCCAGACGTTCTCCGGCCCTCGCGCCCCCTCTCGCTTTTCGGCGATCCCCTGCGCCTGCTTGCGCCGGATCCCCAGTTTGGTTACGGCTGTTCCCACTAAAAAATAGGCAGCTACCACCGCGTAGCCCCGCCCCCCCAGCCCCCCCCACACCAGCAGGCCCAGCAGGCCCGCGTGGATGACCCCTGCTCGCGTCAAAGCCTTCTGAGGGCTCAGCAGACCCAGCACCACCAGAGCCAGGTTGAGCCAGAGTGCCACCCCCCACTGACTCAGAAGCCACGCTTGCCACATATACCCTTAAACTTTAGCCACAGCAATTTGGCCAGATAATTCTCAGCACAAGCACCAATATAGCAATCCGTGTTAAATCGCAAAAAAATCTTTTATCGACTAAATGCCTCTCCCTGTAAACGTGCCGGTCAAATCTCCCACCACCCTCCTATTCCTCTTAGAAGGAATCAGCACCCGGCCTTCCCTTGTCTATCCTCTCCCTGAATTCCTGAGAATCTTATCCCCTATCACCTTCGTATGCTCTTCTTGCCAACTCTCTGGTAATGCCTCTGCTTGGGTAATATCCTGCTTTGCCCTGCTGTGATTCTAAACACTAACGGCTTCCCCAAACCATCCACACTCACATGGATCTGAGTGCTGTATCCACCTCAACTCCTCCCCAAAGCTTGCTCCCCTTTTTTTGCGGCTGCCCAGGGGTGAGCACGAACGACAGTTGAGTCAAGGATAAGATGCTCTAAGTCAGGGTCTTTCCCAAACTCCCAAGCAACTCCAGCGATGGAATCTCTGGTGTATCATTTTCCATATCTTTTTGGGAGGTAGCGCCACGGGGATCCAGAGCGAGCTATTACAGCAGGCCTTGGATAAACTGTTTGCATCCTGCCTCTTTGCCGATGTGGATCTGGATTCTGTTTTCAGGAAAGCTATAATTTTTTGCTATTTTATTTGCTGTGATCTGCAGCAAGATAACTCATCAGACCTTACCCAAAAACTGTCCTTATCATAACTAAATGCAAAAAACCTAACGACTACACCTTTTGCCGTTCAACTGGGATCTGCAGCCAACGGCTTAGCTCCACGGCCAGCCACTCCAACTCCGGCTCCTGCAGATCTTTTAGCTCGTACTTGTGGTTGCCCGCCCAGATGTTCAACTGTGGGCTTACCTCCACCCGATCCCCATCCGAATCCCGTCGGGTATGGCGTGGGATCAGCTCCAGCCGGTCAATATCCCATCGCCGACTGGGGGGAACATTGCCAAGCCTCAGGCCAAACACCTCGTGAACCAGGCGAATGTATTCTGTGTCGATCTGCAGGTGGACTTTGCCGAATAGGCCGTAGAGGATCCCGCCCACCATCCCCAACCCCGCCGTCCAGAAGGGCAGGGTGAACAGGCCAAACACCAAATTGGCCGGAAAAGGCGCAAGCACAACCGACGTGATCGTGAAAAAGGTGATGAAGGAGTTCCAAGCGATGGCGAAAGGCAGCAACGCCAAAACACCGATTTGCCGGGCCGGGATCACCACCTGAAAGGTCTGTTCGGACTTGTGCAGTTGAATCCGGCTGCCTGCTGGCTGTCGAGTAGGGACTGCTGCTGCGTCTGAGGGAATCAAGGCGGGACGACGATCCAAATGCTCCAGCGCCTCCAGGGCCTGCCGGGCGGAAGCAGGACGATCCGCCACCACAGGTTCCGTCATCCACCGCAGCCAGTCGCGAAAGGGCGGGCTCAGTTGCACCGCTTGCTCGAACACAATCCGGGCTCCCTCCTGGGGCAGATCCGCCGGGTGTTGGCCGGTGAGCAGGTGGATTAGGGTGGCACCTAAGCTGTAGAGATCGGAAGCGGGCACGGTTCTGCCGCCAAATTGCTCTAGGGGCATGTAGCCGTAGCTCCCCACCACGGTGTAGGATCCCTGCTCCCGGGGGGCAGCCGCCTGAACCGAACCAAAGTCCACCAGATACACCTGCTGGTCGGATCCCAAGAGAATGTTGCTGGGCTTGAGATCTCGGTGAATGACGGGGGGATGGAGTTCGTGCAGGTAGACGAGAATGCGCAGCAGCTTTTGCGCCAGATCCCGCACCTCCGGCTCGGCAAAGCGCCGCCCTTGCTCCATCCACTCTTGCAAAGAGGGGGCGTCGATGTAGGTTTGCACCAGGGCCAGGCCCCGTCCTCCTTCTAGGCTGATCTCGAAGTGGTCGCGGTATTGGGGAATGGCTGGATGGGAGAGGGTCTGCAGGATCTGGGCTTCCCGCTCGAACAGCTTCAGGTCGGCCCAATCGAAGTCTGGCCCAAAGAGCAGCAGCTTGATCACCATCTGTTCCGAGGTGAGCAAATCCTGAGCCAGGTAGGTGTGTCTGCCGCTGCGCTTGCTCAATCGCCGCTCTGGCCGATAGCGACTGTGCCAAATTGGACGCTCTGGAGCCATATCCCCTCCTCAGGTCCGACCCTGCTGGTTGCTTCAGCTTTAGCTTATCTTTGTCCCTTTTGGATCCCTGCCGCCGCGCCCCTCAAAAACCGACTAGAGTGAGTGAAGAGATGTGAAGTAAGCTCTCAGGTTGTATGGCCTCGAACCTGAAGATTCAAAAAATCCTCTATGTGCGGCTGCCCTGCAACCCCATCTTTCCCATTGGGGTGGTTTATTTGGCCGATCATGTCCACAAGCTGTTCCCCCAAGTTGAGCAGCGCATTTTCGATATGGGCACCTTCCCGCCCTTGGATTTTCGCCGCCGCATGCTGGAGCAAATTGATCAGTTTCAGCCGGATTTGCTGGTTTTCTCTTGGCGGGATATTCAAGTCTATGCGCCGGTGAACGGGCGGGCCGGCAACCTGTTGCAACACTCTTTTGAGTTTTTCTACGCCCGCAACCCCCTGAAAAAATTGCGGGGATCCCTGAATAGCCTCAGGCTGGTGCTGGCCTACTATGGCGAGATTTGGCGCAACACCCGGCTGGTCTGGCAGGGGATCCGCAGAGCCAGGCGCTACAAACCTCACGCTGAAGCGGTGTTGGGGGGTGGGGCAGTCAGCGTCTTCTACGAACAATTGGGCCGCTACCTGCCCCAAGGCACCATCATCTCGGTGGGGGAAGGAGAAACGCTGCTGGAAAAAGTCATCCAAGGGCAAAGCCTAGCCACAGAGCGCTGCTATCGGGCCAAGCTGGAGCAACCTCGCCCAGGTTTGATCCACGAGCCGCCTCAACCTCTGCAAAAAACCGCCTGTGATTACACCTACATCACCGCCATTTGGCCGGAAATTGACTACTACTTAGAAGGGGGCGACTTTTACATTGGGGTACAAACCAAGCGCGGCTGCCCCCACAACTGCTGCTACTGCATCTACACCGTCATCGAAGGCAAGCAGGTGCGCCTCAACCCTGTGGATGAGGTGATCCGAGAAATGATGCAGTTGTACGAGCGAGGAGTGCGAAACTTTTGGTTTACCGATGCCCAGTTTATCCCTGCCCGCCGCTACATTGAGGATGCGGAGGAATTGCTGCAGAAAATCCTTGATGCCGGCATGACCGATATTCGTTGGGCTGCCTATATTCGGGCCGACAACCTCACCCCAAAGCTGGCCGAGCTCATGGTGAAAACTGGCATGAGCTACTTCGAGATCGGCATCACCAGCGGATCCCAGGAGCTGGTGCGCAAAATGCGCATGGGCTATAACCTGCGCACGGTACTGGAGAGTTGCCGCTACCTCAAACAGGCAGGATTTAACGACCTGGTTTCGGTCAATTACTCCTTTAATGTTATCGACGAGCGACCGGAAACCATTCGGCAAACAGTACGGTACCATCGCGAGCTGGAAGCCATCTTTGGTCGCGACAAAGTTGAGCCGGCCATCTTCTTCATCGGCCTGCAACCCCACACCCACCTGGAAGATTTTGCCCGCAAAATCGGTGTTATCGACGACCGCTTTAACCCCATGCACATGACTCCTTGGACGGCGCGCAAACTGCTCTGGAACCCAGAACCCCTGGGATCCTTTTTTGGGGAAGTGTGTCTGGAAGCCTGGGATCGCAACCCCCATGATTTTGGCCGCGAGGTGATGGATATCCTGGAGCGTCGTCTTGGCCTGGCAGAGTTGGAAGAAGCCCTGAGCGCGCCTCTAACAGGGGTTTACGTGTCTTAGCTCTTGGCCAGGCAGCCTCTCTAACCTTAGGAGGACTATCAGCGCATCTCCGCCAGCGCCCAATCAGATCCGCAGGTGGCAGCCGCCATCACCGCAGCCGTGCGCCGTTGGAGGTCTCCGTCGCGCTAGCGGGACAGGGCCCTTGCGGCCAGCCGTGGAGAAAACACCTCGTAGATGACGGTCAAAGGCTGGCCCCTGTGCAACAAAAGATAATGCCTAGCCCAGAAGGGACCGGGACACTGCAGCAGCCGGGCAACCGGGTCTGCCTCGCCGTGGTAAAGGCCGCGCAGCTCGCGAAAGGTCTCCAGTTTTTCTTGGATCAGATTTTGGCCAATGGGCCGATCGGGATGGGGCAAGTATTGGGCCAAATGTTCAGAGTTCCACCAAGAGGTGGCATAGAGCAAGGGCTGTTGAGAGGTTACTCCGCACAGCCAAACCCGCCGCCGCATCAAAGGGGATCCCAGCCGCCCCAAATCTCTGGCCAGCCGTTGCATAGGCTTGGGGGCAGTGCCCTGCTCTGCCTGTAAATCAACCCGGCCCGTGTCCAGCAGATGAGCCTGAATCGGCTCTTGGATCAAGGCAGCAAGATTACGGGTGGTAAAGCCATCCCCCAAAAGCAGCAAGCGCAGCACGGGATCCACCTGCACCAGCTTAGGCTGTACCGGGTCTGGCTCCCCCTGCCAATGCAGCTGTAGAGGCCACCAATCGCCTTGGCCAGAGGAGACATTGCCCAAAGAGCCATCTGCAGAACGGAGAGCAGCGCTCCAAGGGGATCCGGCAGCGTCGGCATGGCAGGTGGGGGGAGAAGGGGAAAGTTCCAAGGCAGCGGTTCAGTTGTTAAGTTCTGTATCGCCCTTAGTCTAACCCACCCACCGTCTCTGCTCCGAGGACTTTCGTGACATACTCCGGCACTCATGCTGATGCACAGAGGGCGGGGCTTCCCGGCGGTCTAGCTAACTCGTGCCCGGCTGAACGAGCAGTCGCACCACCCAGGGGACGACCACGACGACACTGATCAGGCGTGCCAAGTGCATGACCACCACTGTGCTGGTTTGGGCTCCCATGTCCAGGGCTATCAGGCTCATGTCGGAAATGCCTCCTGGAGCTGTGCCCAAGATGGCAGTCAAGCGCTCGATCCCCAGCCAACGGGAGATCAGGTACCCCGACAAGACCCCCGTGCCCACCGCAATCACTGTACAGAGCAGGGCTGGTCGCCACAGATCTTTCAGGGCCAAAAGCGTATCGGCAGTGAGCTTGGTACCCAAGAGGATGCCCAATACCACCTGCATGGCAAAGCGAATCCCGGCTGGGGGAGCGGGAATCGGGATCGCTCCCCAAACATTCACCAGACCCACCGCCACCATGGAGCCCACCAGCGCTCCTGCCGGAAGCCTCAGCTTGACCCCGATCAGGGCGCCAGCCAGCCCGATCAACACCGTCCAGAGATAGCTCATCATTTGGGCTTGGCCTTGAGAAGAGAGGAACGCTGTGAATCCGGGCTTGGCCCAACTCCTCCACGGCACTGTGCACAGACGCCGTAGAAGTCAAGCACATGGTACTCGATCGCGAATTGGTACTGACTGGAAAGCTGTGCCTCCAAATCTTCCACCGGACAATCGGGCAAAGGCACCACCCGCCGACATTCGGTGCAGATCAGGTGGTGGCGGTTGTGGCCATTGCTGGGCAGAACCTGGTAGTAGGTCTGCTGGTCTCCCAAGTTGACCGCCTGCAGCTTGCCCTCATTGCGCAGAGCATCCAAAACTCGATAAACCGTGGCCAGACCGACGGTGTGGTTGGCATTGCGCAACTCCAGAAAGATCTCTTGCGCCGAAAGGGGCTGCGACTGCTGCTCTAGCACCTCCAGAATCAATTTCTGGTTGCGGGTCTGGCGGGAAGAAGACATGATCCCTTCGTGTAGGTCGTTCTTGGGGGTCAACGCTCAGCGTCTGCCTCAGCTTTCATGCGCTCTAGGGTCTGGTGCATCTGGTCAAACATTTGGGTCAGGGAGAGCCCAAACCCCCCAAGCTGAGTTTGCAGTTGTTTGATGGTCATTTGAGCCATAAAGTCGTCGGAGAGTTCCAGCCGCTTCATGAAAATGCGCTGGCGCTCCAGCAACTCCTCCATCTGTTCGATGAAGATTTTTTTGCCTTCTCGGTCGAATTGGCCGTACCGTTGACCAAGCTGCATCAGGTTTTGGAAATCCTGAAACAGTTGCTTGGCTTCCTCTTGGACGATCTCAGAGTCGAAGAAGCTCATGGCCTTCCGTTTGCCCTGAATAAACTGCATTGGGTATACCCATCCTATCCGAATCCGATTGCCTCAGCAGGAGGCAACCCCTCCTGCGAGTACGGGATCCCGCCCTTCTGGCTCAGGATAGACTCTGGCTTGTTTGCCTCGGTGTCCGGTATGCTTCCGTTTCCTTGCGTTAAGGCTTACACTCAGCCGGCTGTGGCCCGGCGGTGGTGCGAACGGGTGCAGGGATCCCGACCTCTGTTTCTGGCCTGCTTGGGGTTTACCGAAACGGCTCTTGTTCCGGGCATTTCGGCTGCCGGCGCTACCCCCTCCTTGCGTCGCTACACAGCTCTTGCCGATGGCGAAGTGTTGCTGGCGGGCCATTCTCACCGCTTGCCCACCTCTCCGGATGGCTATCCTTCTCCGGTGGTGATCAGCTGCGCCATCCTGAGGGAGTTGGGGATCCCGTGCCGAGTGTTCGATTGTGGCTTGCCGGAACCTTTGCCGGGGGCAGAAATGGTGAGCTCTGGGGGAGTGGCCCGCTGCTTGAGCACAGGACAGGCTCTGTCTTTGGAGCAGGTGGGATCCCTTTGGCAAGAAGGGTACGACCGCGGATCCCGGCTGGAGCAAGGCTACTGTGTGATTGGGGAGTGTGTGGCAGGGGGCACCACCACGGCGCTGGCGGTGTTGTTGGGACTGGGGTGGGCAGCAGAGGGCATGGTAAACAGCAGCCACCCGGTCTGCAACCACGCCCAAAAGCTGGCCTTGGCCCGGCAGGGATTGGCCCGTCTGCCAAGGGGAGCTTCTGCTGCTGAGGTGGTGGCGGCAGTGGGGGATCCCATGCAGCCCTTTGTGGCCGGGTTGGCGATGGGCGCAGCGCAACGGGGAGCGGTGCTGCTGGCAGGGGGAACCCAAATGTTGGCGGTGCTGGCCTTGATGCAGCGCTGGGGGGAAGAGCAGGGGATCCCTTGGCCCCCAGAGAACGTGGTTGTGGGAACCACCCGCTGGGTGGCAGAGGATCCCTCGGGCAATACGGTGGCCTTGGCAGAGTTGTTGGGGGTTGCTCCCCTTTTGGCCACCCAACTGAGCTTTGCCAATAGCCGCTATCTGCCTCTACAGGCTTACGAGCGGGGCTATGTCAAGGAAGGGGTGGGGGCGGGTGGGCTGGCCATTGCCAGCAGCCTTTACGCCGGTTGGGGCCAAGCGGAGCTGTTGGCAGCAGTTGAGCGCAGCTACGAACGCCTGGTGCTTCAGGCCGGCTCCAAGGGGGCCATGGTCAACCCCTCCCGCAGCAATTGCTGATGGTAGAGCTCCGCCTGTTCTTGAGGGCCGACCCAAACAACTGCTTGCCCTTCGGCATCCACCTGCACGGTCAGTTGCCGCGCTAGGGGCAAAGTCATGCCGGGGATGTATTTCAGCAGACATTCCGTAACGTGCTGAAAGGTATTGAAATCGTCATCCAGGACGATCACCTTGAAGTGGGGGTAGGGCTGGCGAACCTGGGTTCTCGAGGGCGAGAACTGCTGAGCAGGTCGAGTTGGAGCTTCCGTAGTCATAGCAGAAGAGATCGACACAACTACCGAGTAACTTGGGTCTCTCAGGGGTGAGAAACCGGTCGCTTCTGATGATCTGTCTCTATCTAGTTTCTAGTCTAATTGGCATCTTGTTGGCAGCTTGTGTCTGTATTCGGATCCCTTGTCGGTCGTTGGCGTCAGCGATAGAGCATGGTTCCTCTAAAGCTCTTCCCGCAGCGGGCGGCGGGGCTTTTGCCCGCCGAAGTGGCGCTCGAAATACAGAGCGGTGGCCCGGTGTAGGATCCCGGCTTGGGCAAGGGCCTGACACAGGGATCCCCCTGGCGGCAGGTGCTTCTGGATCTGTTCGATTTGGGTGGCACTGACCAATCCAGAAGCCTTGAGGTAGTCGGCCACGTGGCGTCCCCCCGCCAGTTGAACAGAGTAGCCCCCTTCGCTGAAAAATTTGACGGTCTCCGGCTTGAGGCCGCTGTGGTGGGCCAGCACATCTGTGAAAGTGCCCCCTTCCTTTTCCCAAGCGTGAATGACGGTTTCGATGCCGGCATTGTCGATCAGGCCAGCCGCCCGCAATTGGGTCAATACCCGCTGTACCCAGGGGGTGGCCCGCTGCAAGGCTTCCAAGTCCTCTTCCCCCAAATACTGCTGCGGGGGCAATTCGCTTTCTGGGGCACTCAGCTCGGCTGCCCAGTCGGCTACGGTCAGGGTCTTGAGATCCTCTGCCTCTGGCCGGGCTTTCTCCGAAGCTGGGGTCGGTGCAGCTGCAGGTGGGGAAGTTCGCCGGGCTTCGGCTACCGCTGCGGCTAGAGCACGGTTTTCCGCTTGAGCCGCCTGCAGTTGGGCCTGGAGCTGGCTCACTTGGGCTTGGGCTTGCTGCAAGCGATCTTGAGTTTCTCGCAGTTGGGCTTGGGTTTCTTGGAGCTGCACTTGCAGGCGGTGGGTGGCCTCGGCAGCTTCTTGGCGAACGTGGGCCAGGTCGGCAGTTAAGCGCTGCTTCGTAGACTGGGCCAGTTGGAGTTGGTGTTGGTGCTCCTGCAGCGACTGGTTCAGGGCAGCCACTTGGGCTTCCATTTGCTGCAGAGCATGACGCAGGTGGGCCTGCTCTTGGAGCTGCTGTGCCTGAGCCTGCTGTATCTTCTGCTGCTCCTGCAGTTGGGATCCCAGCTTTTGCAGCTGGTGTTTGGCCTGAGATTGCCATTCTGTCAACTCGTGGCAGCGGCGCCGCAGGGTCTCCAGCTCTGCTTGGGCGGCTTGCAGTTGCGCGGATCCCTGAGTTTGCTGGGCTTGGAGTTGCTCCTCCAGTTCCCGAATGCGCTGTTGGGCAGCCTTTTGTTGTTCTGTCTCCTGTTGAATTTGGGCTTCCAATTGGGCAATGCGCTGCTGCTGTTCCTGCTGGCGGGCTTGATGGTCGGCAACCTGCTGCAGCGATTGTTCGACCAGGAGCTGTTGCTGCTGCCGCTGCTGCTCCAGTTGCGCTTCTAAGATGGCAATTTGCTCTTGGTAGCGCTCCAGCTGGGCTTTGTACTGCTGGGTAACTCTGTAGGTCTCTTGGGCTACCTGTAGAGGTGAGACGTAAAGAGGGGGCTGATCGGGAATGGTGGACCACTGCTCCACCATCACTTCCCAACTGTTGGCAGCTCCTTTCTGGCGCCGCAGCCGCTGTTGCTTGTCCAAGGCCCATTCCAACCAGTGGGGTTGCACCCAGCCCTGCTGCACCAAGATCTCCCCCAGCTTGCGCTCCGGGTGCTGCCGCTGCTGAATCAGAGCCTGATGGATGTGCTCCAGCTCCAGATACCCATGCAGCATCAAGATCTCGCCGATGCGCACCAGTTCGACCGGAATCAATGGGTAGAGATCTCGGGGGGCAACCCAGCCGTGCTGCATACACAGCTCCCCCAACATCAAGGGGTTGTCGGCCTTTTCCCACATGGCCTGAGCCAGTTGGGCGGGGGTGAGCAGTCCTGCTCGGTTGAGGGCTTCTCCCAAGCGGATCTCAAACTTTTCCTGCTCGATGGCGGTTGGGGTGGGGCTGGTCGGCGGATTCATTGGGCCTCTCGGACGGGAAGAGTAAGTTCTGCTACAACTATCGTAGTGGAAAATCCTTAGAGAAGTAGCATGCTGCAACCGAAACGCATTTTGTCAAGCCGAGGATCCACGGATTTTGCCGGAAGGTCGCTTTTTAAGTCCTAAGAGGGGCGCTGTTCTTGGCTTTGGGCGAACTGTTGCAGCCGCCGCAGCATCAGCAATTGTCCCAAGCCCAAGGGCAGGAGAGAGACGGCCTCTACCCGCAACTGCACCCAGCCGTTCCCCCACAGCCAGTCACAGTAGCCATCGGCTCCTCCCCACATCAGCAGGCGCAGCCGTTCCGGCAGCAGGGTTTCCACCTGGTGCATGATCGAGAGGGGGCCCCATTGGGCCGCAAAGGTGCTGCCCAGCTCCAGCCTTTCGGGAAGGGATCCCTGCAGTTGCTGGGGCCAGATCCACTGCTGCAGCAACCCCACTTCTGTCAGACAGCGCTGCATCGTCGATGCACTGGCCTCGACTTCAACCCGGATGGTGGAGGATTGAAATGTTCCTAACATATCCGTTCCGCATGGGCGAGCTGGTGACCGGCACAACAGTCTGTGCCACGGTTCCCCCGGCGATGCCTGACTCTATTCTGGTCAATTTGTAGGGTTTGCCCACCCTTTCTCAGCAATCTTGTCTTTGAATCGTCCCCATTTGGTAGCTATCTTTGCCCAGAGCTTGGATGGAAAGATCGCAGCCCACCGAGCGCAGAGGCCCTCCTTCAGCAGCCCTGAGGACTATCGGCACTTGGAAACCCAAGCTGCCCAGCAACAGGCTTTGATCATGGGGGCAGCCACTCTGCGGGCCTACGGCACCAGTCTGCGTATTCGGGATCCCGAGTTGATCCAACGCAGAACTGCTCAGGGCCTCTCTCCCCAGCCTCTGACGATCATCTGTTCCGGCAGCGGAGATATTCCTGAGGATTTGCCGTTTTTTCGCCAGCCCCTCACCCGTTGGCTGTGGACAACTCCCAAGGGATCCCGGATTTGGCGGAACCGAACCGGCTTTGAGGACATCTGGGTGGCTGCCGATTGGGATCTGCCGGCACGGCTGGCCCGCCTGCGCAGCTTGGGCATTGAACGGGTGGGGTTGTTGGGCGGGGGGCGGCTTTTGGGGGCATTTCTCCAGGCAGGGGCCTTGGATGAGCTGTGGGTTACCCTCGCTCCGGTGCTGCTGAGTGGATACGCCGATGCCCCTGCCAGCATTGAGGGTTGGCAAGTGCAGGGATCCCCGCCCCAGTTGGAGCTGCTGGAATGCCGCCGTGGCTCCAAGGAGCTGTTTTTGCGCTACCGAGTCGAGTGGCCCTGAGAAATGCTCTATACAAACACAAAAATTTTTGGACAAATTCAGATTTCCCAGAAATCCACAGGTTTTCCCCAGGCTTTCCACAGGCGGGCGGGCCGTTTTCCACAGGGCTTTTTCCTCGGGGGGCGGCATCGGGGGTTTCTGTGGAAAAGTTGAGGTCGGTAAGGTTCAGGCGACTACACCCTGAGAAACGTAACGGGATCGCGCCATTTTTTCCCATCCCATCAAGGCCAATGGCAGGCTTTTGTCCGGTTGGATCCCTGGCTTGGGATTGACATCCCCCATAGGGCAGAGGGCAGAATAGCCCCACCTGAGGGCGAGTGGTGTGGAGATTTTCCCGAGCGCTCTCCTTAGAAAGAAAAGACTTCATCTGTTCTACGGCCCACGACAGGCTTAGGAACAGTTGTGAATGCCCTCCCTCCCATCCGCCGGGATAGGGGCAAGCTATGAACCTATATCGCTTGCTTTTCTTCTTGCGGGCCTGCTGAGGCTCTTGGCCTATCTAGGTTGGGTTTTGATGTTGCGGGTTCGCTCTGTTCGAGCTGCCCAAGTTTTGGCTGTGGCCGCAGGTTTTGCGGGATGCCGTTTTCTCCCCTCTTGACCCCGAGTGAGTGGTTGGACTATGAGTTCTCACAGCGTTAGCATTTTGAGTGAAATTCCCGAGGAGCTGCATGACACCCTCCAAAACTACCTCTCCCGCCATCCCGACTGGGATCAGGATCGGGTGGTGACGGCAGCGCTCTCGTTATTCCTGCTCCAAAGCGGGGAGAGCGACCGGCGGGCGGCACGCATCTACTTGGACAGCCTGTTTCGCCGCAACTGAGCCCCAAGGATGGCCCGTGAAAACCGGGGCAGTGGGAACCTTTTGTGAGCCTGGGTAGGGATCCTGTCCCACCGCTGTCATTTGGACACTGGGGGGAGGGCGCTAAGAAGTGAAAAGGATCTCAAAAGAGGCAAAAAAGAGGCAAAGACGTGCCACGGGGCTTTGGGCGAGGAAAAGACAACCGGCAAGCGGCTGAGTCACAGGATCCAGAGCGGGGATCCGAGATCCCATCCCCAGAGGCGGCTCTGACGTGGGTTCAACGCTACCGACAGGCGGGGGATCTGAAAGCTGCTCTGCACCTCTGCCGGCAGCTTACCCGCGCCCATCCCCATCTGTTCGCCGCTCAGGCGTTGCTGGGATCCCTTTATCTCCAGATGGGGGATCCCCGCCAAGCTTTGACCCCCTTGCAACTGGCTCTGCACCTACGGGGGGATTGGGTACCGGCCTGGCAGGATCTGGGCGATGCCTGGATGCAGCTCGGCAACCCAGAGGAAGCGGCGCGAGCCTACGAACAGGGCCTGGCCTTTGCCCCCGGTGATGGGCAATTGCTTTTCCGATTGGGCAGTTGTTGGCTCACCCTGGGGAAATTGGCCCCAGCGATTGCGGCGCTACGGCAGGCAGCAGCAGCCCAGCCTCCCCAGGTCTATGCCTTGGCAGCTTTGGGGAATGCCCTGATGCTCGATGGCCAAGCTGAGGAAGCGGAAGGCTGGTTTCGCCAAGCTCTCGCCCTTGCACCCCAGGAGGGGCGAATTCTCGTTAACCTCGGCCACTGCCTGCACCTGCAAGATCGCTTGGAGGAGGCCGCCGATTGTCTGCAACGGGCCATCTTGCTGCTGCCGAGGGACGCCCAGCCTCACAACAACCTGGGCACCATCTTGCAGGAACAAAACCGGTTGGAAGCGGCTATTGAGGCTTATCGGCGCAGCTTGCAGTTGGCCCCCCACTGGCCGGAGATCCACTACAACCTGGGCACGGCTTTGCTGACCCTGGGCCGCTACGAGGAGGGGTGGCGAGAATACGAATGGCGGCTGCAGCGACAAGGGGCGACCTACCCGCGCTTTCTTTCCCCTCTGTGGACGGGATCCCCTCTGGGCCGCCAGACCCTGCTGATCTACGCCGAACAAGGGTTGGGGGACACGCTTCAGTTTGTGCGCTACTTGCCGCTGCTGGCCGAGGCCCATCCCCAAGCGCAAATCTGCCTTCGCTGTCAGGGATCCCTCGTGGAGCTGTTCAGAGGGTGCCTGCCCCAGGTGCAGGTGATCTCGGAAACAGATCCCTTGCCCTCTTTTGATTGCCATCTGCCTTTGCTCAGCTTGCCACAGCGGTTGGGTACCACCCTGGAGACGATCCCGGCCCGCATCCCCTATCTTGTCTATCCCGTTCATGCCGGCGGGCCGCAGATCCCTTTGAGCCTCTCCTGGCGGGAAGACTGGCCGGAGCTTTCCCAGGAGCGGATGAAAGTGGGGCTGGTGTGGGCCAGCGGTCGGCGTGCCCATCCTGAGCTCAACCGCGTACAAAGGCTGAAAAGTTGCCCTCTGGATCTGCTGCTCCAGCACTTGCATGTGCCTTCCATCCAGTGGGTTAGCCTGCAGGTGGGGGAAGATCTAAGGCCGCTGGGATCCCTATTGGAGCAGTACCAGGTGGTGGAGCTGGGATCCCGTTTCCGCAGTTTTGTCGATACAGCCGCAGCCGTTGCCCAGTTGGATCTGGTGATCAGCGTTGATACAGCCGTTGCTCATTTGGCCGGGGCGATGGGCAAGCCGGTATGGGTGCTGCTCCCCTTTGCCGCCGATTGGCGCTGGCTCCTCCATCGAGAAGATAGCCCCTGGTACCCCGGGGTAATGCGACTGTTTCGACAAGACACACCGGGAGACTGGGTTGGCGTGTTGAGGCGGGTGCAGGTCGCTCTTGAAGAGAGGTTGCGAGGGATCCCTTCTCAAGACCGTGCCTGTTCCTCCCCCTGAATGATGCGCTGAAATAGATAGCCGGTGCCTCGGGCCGTCAGGATCAGCTCTGGGTTGCTGGGGTCATCTTCCAGCTTGGCCCGCAGCCGCGAGATGTGGACATCCACCACCCGCGTATCCACATGGCGCTCCGGGGTATAGCCCCACACCTCTTGCAAAATCTCGGAGCGGGAAAAAGGCTCCCCCGACCGACTGACCAACAACTCCAGCAGACTAAACTCCATCCCCGTCAGGCGAATGCGCTCGTCCCGTTTGTAGACCTGCCGCTTGTTGGTATCGATGCGGATGTCCCCCACTTGAATCACCCCGGAACTGGGGATCCCATCGTGGGCCGACCGCGCCACCCGTCGCAACACCGACCGAATGCGAGCTTCCAGCTCCTTGGGGGAAAAGGGCTTGACCACATAGTCGTCTGCCCCCAGCTCCAGCCCTGTGATACGGTCGGCTACATCTCCCAGCGCCGTCAGCATGATGATGGGGATGTCCGATTCTTTGCGCAGCTCCTGGCAGACCCCATAGCCATCCAGCTTCGGCATCATCACATCCAGCACCACCAGGTCGGGATCCTGCTTGTGGAAAACCTCCAGCGCCTCCTCGCCGTCCGAAGCTGTGACCACATCGTATCCGATCATGGACAGACGGGTTTCCAAGATGCGTCGAATGCTGGCCTCATCATCGACCACCAGAATCCGTTCCTTACGCTGTGCTTCCACGGTGCTGCAACTCCTGAACTTCTAACGGTACTCGGTAAAAGAGAAATCTGAAAAAGAACTGAGGTGGGCGCTAACTTGAGTTGGGCGGATACAGGAACCTCAGGGGCTGCTCCTCAGTTGGGCAGACTCACCGAGTGAAATTGAACACTCACAAGCAATCATCTGCAATTAACCAAAGCCGCACCCCAGGGATGCAGCTCCGGGAAACAAGCACCAAGCAGAAGGCCCTCTCAGCAGTCGATTCAATCTTGTTAAAAGCTCCAACTTCAATCCCACCTGATTATGCTGTCCAGTACCTGGTGCAAGGCACTCCTCCCCCCAAACCATTGCTCAAACCTGAGAGGCCTTCGTAAGAAGTTACTTTCCATAACCTAATTTATCATCCAAAATCGGCTGCCAACCCGCCTCGATGCTCTATTTTGCGGCTATTGGGCCGGACTTGATACATACCTTCACAACTTTTTCAGACCGATGCCCATTTTCCGGGATGTCCCTCAGGAAAAGCCGGGGATCCTTGACCGTTTGCAGTGGAAACAGCATAGCAACTGGCCAATAGCTCGGCGGAACGGATTTCTCGATCTGTATGATGCTCCAAAACACGCCGTAACAGACGTTCTGCTTCCAGCCAAGCAGCCAAAGGCAGCGAATCCTCAGGCAGAGGCAATGTCGAGTTGGGCAGGGATCCCAAGGCACGTAAGGCAGAAGCGGAGACCCAGGCAATTGGGCTGGGCCGCTGGGCCACCCGGCAGGGATCACAGATCAAGCCACCCCATTGGGGGCTGAAAAAAACGCTGCCGACCAACCCCCCTTGACAGAAGTAGCAGGCTTGTACCTGAGGGGCAAACCCTGCCAACGCCAGGAGGTGATACAACCCGTGGGTGAGCAAGGGCAAAACGGCCCGTTCCGAAGCAGCCCGCTCGATGCGTTCCAAGTGTTCGACCAACACCACAAACAGCTCTTCCTGAGCTTGATCGGGCAAGGCCAACAGCAAGGCCACCTCCGCCAAATACTGCGCTGCTGTGAGATGGGCTAAGCTGCGGCTGAGACGAGGAAAAGTCTGGAGGGTTTCCGCTTGGACAATGCGCTGTAAACGCTGGGAGGTATCTGCTTGGGCAGACCAGCGCCCCCGCACCATCAGCAAGTCGTTGATGACAAAAGGCTCCATCCGCCCTCCCAGCTTGGAAGGCTGCTTACGGGATCCCTTGGCCACCGCCCGGATCAACCCTTGCTCGCGAGTCAAGATGGTTACAATCCGATCCGCCTCTCCCAGGGGGATCCCTTTGAGATTGATGCCCGTAACCCGATAGGTGCGCCCACTCATGGGGTTCCTCTGGCTTTCAGCTCTTGCATCAGCTCCAGCCCCCAAGAGGTGCCGATACGGCTGGCCCCCGCCTGGATCATGGCCTCTGCTTGAGCCACCGTGCGAATGCCGCCCGACGCTTTCACCCCCACTTTGCCGCGGCTGAGTTGCCACAACAGTTGCACATCTGCCAGCGTCGCCCCCCCCATCCAGCCGGTGGAGGTCATCAAAAAAGCCGCCCCCGCATCGATACAAATCTCCCCGGCCAGCTTTTTCTCCTCCTCGGTCAGCAGAGCCGTTTCCAAAATGGCCTTGACGCAAACCCCCGTTTCTTCCACCAGTTGGGCAATCTCGGCATGGAGGCGATCCAGCTCTCCCGCCTTGAGCCAAGCCAAGTTGATGCGGACATCCAGCTCCCGGCACCCCTGCTCCACCGCCAGTTGGGCCTCGTAAAGCTTGGCCTCTGCAGTGGTTGTGCCCAGGGGAAACCCCACCACCGTGCTCACCTTGACCGGGGATCCGTGCAGCCGCTCCACCACCCGCGGCACGTAGCAAGGAGGAACACAAAAAGTGGGGAAGCCATAGCGCAAGGCAATCTCACACCCCTGGTCAATCTGTTCTGGAGTAACCATCGGCAACAGCAGAGTATGGTCGATGTACTCCGCCAAATTGAGCGAGCTATCCGCTATGCCCTTGCGCTCCAGAGAGAGCATTGGTCGATCCCCCAGCACCCATCTTTACTCTAGCTTCAGTTTTCACCTGCAGGGATCCCCAAAGAGGGCTGAGCCTCTGGCCACAGCCAACCCACCAGGGCATCCCTTCGACCCCACAGTGTCCATTCCCTCGGCACAGCTCACACAGGCTGCTGCCCGATTGCGAGCCCTGATTGACTCGCGGGGGGGCATGGGTTAACTGTACTCAGGCACAAATGCGGGGCAAAGGTGCAGGCGCCGAGGTCACCTGCAGCAATCGGGGAATACGGCTGCTGTCGTAGATGCGAAATTCCTTTTCCAAGATGGCTTTTTCGTCGCGCACCGCCTGGTTCAGCACAATGGATCCCTCTGGATCGGAGACGGAACGGTGAAAAGTGCCGGGAGGAATGCGCAAAATGCCTCGGTTCGCTTCCAGGCGCACAATATGGAAGGGATCCCTCCAGCTAAAATTCACCAGGTAAAACGTCCGTCCGCCCCATAGAGCCAGTAGGTTGTCCTCTTGGTGTGGATGCATATAAAACTGCCAATAGCCCTGAGGATTATTGGGGGGACTGATGGCCGGCCCATCGTGGTAAACCAAATCGCGGGCGTTGGATCGCGCAACCGTGATGTCAAAAAAACGCACGCCGGGAGTATCTCGAAATTGATGGAAAGGCAATAGGGCAAACATGGATCTCGACATAGGGACACTTGACCAACGACAGGAAGATAAAGAGGTTTTCACACTGTTTCCCGCTGTTTCGCAGTGTGAAGGAGAAGTTATGTCGTAGTTTAGTCAGGTGCGGCGGAGGGTTCAAACCTGAGATAGCATCACATCTATGCGCAGATCGAATAGATGGGATCCATGAACATCTCGCAACTGCAAACCCTGGTGGCTGTGGTGGAGCGGGGAAATTTCAGCGATGCTGCCCTGCAATTGCACATTTCCCAGTCGGCGGTGAGCCGGGCCATTGCCAGCCTGGAGGAAGAACTGGGGGTGACCCTGTTGGTGCGCGGTCGCTTTGGGGCGCGCCTAACCCCGGTGGGGGAGCGACTGCTGCGCCATGTTCGCAAAATGCTGCAACTGCGGGAACAAATGGATTATGAGGTCAACCTGGAAAAAGGGTTGCGGGGGGGAAATGTGCGAGTTGCCGCTTTTCGCAGTGCTGCAACCCATTTGCTGCCGCCGGTGATCGCCCGCTTCCGCCAACAATTTCCGCAGATTACCCTCACCCTCACAGAAGAAGATCCGGCCACTGTTGAACATCTGTTGCGATCGGGCCAGGTGGATATTGGCCTGTTGCCCCTGCCGCGGGCTGCTGAGGATCTCCAGACGTGGGAGATTGCCCGCGATGAGTTCATTGTGTTGGTTCCGCTGAGTTTTGGGCCCCTGCCGGAAACCCTGACCTGGGAGGATCTTTCCCGTTTTTCCTACATTCTCTACAACTACGCCGAATGCACCACCGCGGTGCGGAACCACTGGGAAGCCGCTCACCAAACCCTCAAGGTAGCCTACTTGGTGAAGGAAGACTCCACCATTGTGAGCATGGTGGCACAGGGTCTGGGGGCTG
This sequence comes from Synechococcus sp. W55.2, assembly GCF_047461635.1. Taxonomy (NCBI): domain Bacteria; kingdom Bacillati; phylum Cyanobacteriota; class Cyanophyceae; order Synechococcales; family Synechococcaceae; genus Synechococcus; species Synechococcus sp. W55.2. Next base: position 49,823 of record NZ_JANSHM010000002.1, read on the forward strand.
CCATCTTGCCTCGCTTGGCCGCCATTCCCATTCCCGAAGGGATCCAGATCCGCCGGCTGCCGATCCCACTGGAGCGGGTGATCGGAGCTGCCGTTCTGGCCTCTGCGCTGCATCCGCCTGCAGTATTTGCCTTCCTGGAAGCCTTGCGGGGAAACCCATCCCAGTTGCCAAGTTAACATTGCATCGGGAGTACAAGGCAGCTTTGTTGACACCACGCTCATCCATCCAGTGACGCAAGCATTGGTTGCGGACAAACTGGGCAGGGCCTCATCCAAGGCTTGGTATGGCGCTGGAGCGGCGTTGAGGAGTTTGGCTTCCCTGACCAGCATGGGTTTATTTCATTGCAGGTCTATATCATTGCAGGTCTATAGTCATTTCAAACTAGATTGAGACACCCCCGCTGCTGCCCAAACGTTCCACGCCGCTTCCACAATCACCTTTAGATCCTGTCCCAGAGGGAGAAAGGAGCTAGGAAGCAATGCAACGGAAATGTTTCATTCCTGTTTAAAATGACAACAACAGGGCAAAAACTGTCCTGGAAGGACGGGGCTTTAGACCCAGTTTTTGGGTAACGCAGTGAAAATCGGCGGCCAATGTACGTTGGGGCAAGGCCAGCAGATCCTCCCCCGCCAATTTTTGAAAAGACTTGCCCACCCCAGTTACCTTGCCCTTCAAGTGCGATCACTACCCTATCTCCAATCGCGCCGAGGAGATAGAGTTCTCCAACCGTTGAAAGGGGTGGCGGGAATTACAACGGTTTTTTGCCCAAACCACTTTCTATTGCCCAGCGGGCCAGTTCTGTGCGGTTGTGCAGGCCGGTTTTGCCCAGCATGTTGCTGACGTGGCTTTCAACGGTGCGCTGGCTCACCCCAAGAGTTTCGGCAATCTCGCGGTTGGACATGCCCCTGGCCACGTACTGGATCACCTTGGTTTCCGTTGGCGTAAGTTCAATTTCCCGATCCAGTTTTATGACCGGCTGAATGCCCACATTCTGCACTTGTAACAGGCGCTCGGTATGTTTGAGAGAAGACTCCACCTGCGCCACCAATTCTTCCGGCTCAAAGGGCTTGACCATGTAAACATCTGCCCCTGTGGTCAGGCCGCGCACCCGATCCGCCGTCTGCCCACGCGCCGACAGAAAAATCACAGGTATCCAGTCTGTAGCACTGTTGGAGCGAATGGTTTCAACAAAGGTATAGCCATCCATCTCTGGCATCATCACATCGCAGATGATCAGGTCTGGTGTGAAATGGCGCATCGCTTCCAACCCCTCCAGACCGTTGCTCGCCGCCACCACCTCATAACCGCGAAACTCTAGGTAGTCCTTGGCCAGCAGGATTAAGTTCGGATCGTCATCGATGAGCAACAGTCGCTTCGGGTTGTCCACGGTTTACCTTTTGAGCGCTAAGCTAAAAAGTTTTAGGTGAAGAAATACGGAATCTCCTGTTTCCGTGACTTTCACTGTAGGGAAACGACTCTTGAGTACCACCCTTTTGCTTGCTCAATTGGGGAGCAGCCTATGGTAACTGTGCCCTACCCGTAGTCTCTAGGATATCACACATGGAAGAAGTGGAAGTATCCACTTGCGAAATGCTGGCAACAGTATCTCTACGCAATTTAGGGACTCCAGTTGGTAACCTCATCCCAGGAACTTGGCAGAGCTGGCCTCTGCTCTGAAATCGCAGTGCCCAACACATAACCGCAATCTACCCAAAAATTTGTATCTCGTGTGTCTGTATATCACATACCTATATGCTTAAGTACCGATATATCTAACATCTGCTACCTATTCAAGTGCCCGTATGTCTTCTGGCTGGGGTTTCCAGGTAGGCAGGCGGACAGAGCTGGTGGAGAATGGAAGAGAGCCTGCAATCTGACGACAGCAGACATAAGGAGAACGGGTGGAAAAGGGCACACTGGTGGAGTTTCGTTACAATAACGACCGTGTGTTGGCAGTGGTTCAGGGCACTGAGGGTAAGAAGAACCTACTGCTGGGGGTGCCTTCTGGGCAGGTTCATAGTGTTCACCCTCGCCAGATTACCTTTGCTTTGAACGGGGGATCCAGCTTCACGGCTTCCGACATTCCCGGCTTTTGGCAGGCGGTGCAAGCAAAGTTGGATCCCGAAAGTTTGGCGTTGGCCTGGGAACTGGTGCAGGAGGAGCGTCAGCCCCTGAGCTTGGCGGAGATGGCTCGGCTGTTGTTTTCTGATGATTCCCCGGTCTCCACCTATGCCGCCTACCGCCTCTTGAGCGAGGATCGCACCTACTTCAAGCAAAAGGGGGAGAGCTACGAACCCCGCACTCCGGCTCAGGTGAAGGAGATCCTCCATCAAATGGCCGTCGCCCAACAACGGCAGCAGGAACAAGCAGAGTTTGAGGCCCATCTGCGGGAGGCTCTGGCTCATCCCGGCCAAGGGTATCCCTGGACTCCTGCCGAGCGGGCCCGCCTGGAGGTGCTGGAACGCCTGGCCTTACAGGGAGCGGCGGCAGCCATTCGCAGCCACGAGGATCTCTCTTCCAATCTCAACCCGTCGGATCGGGAACGGGCCTCGCAACTGCTGGAGCTGATGGGGTTTCCTGACACTCCGCAGGGGGCTTTTGAAGCTTTGGTGGCCCTGGGCCTGTGGAGCCGCCACGAGAACCTGGCCCTGCGCCTCACCGGGATCCCAACCCAGTTCCCGAAGGCGGTGGAGCGATACACCCAAGCCCTGCTCAGCCAGCCTCCCTCCTTTTGGGATCCCCACCTGCGGCAGGATCTCACCCATCTCCACACCTACACCATCGATGATGCCAGCACCCGCGACATTGACGATGCCCTCAGCGTCGAGTTCTGGTCGGATGACGCGGTGAAGCTCTGGATCCACATTGCCGATCCCAGTTGTTGGGTGCAGTGGGGGGATCCCCTCGATTTGGAAGCCCGCAAGCGTGGCACCAGTGTCTATTTGCCGGAGCGGGTGATCCCGATGTTCCCGCCGGAGCTGTCCACCGGCCCGATGAGCTTGGTGCAGGGAGAGGTGCGGCCTGCCCTTAGCTTTGGCATTCTACTGGGATCCGACGGCCAGATCCGCGATTCCAAGATTTGCCTCAGCCAGATCAAAGTGACCTACCGCCTCACCTACGAAGATGCCGATGAAATGTTGGAGTTGGGGGCAGAGGCTCAACTGACAGCCATTGCCCGGGCAGCCCAGTGGCGTTATGCCTGGCGGATGGCTCAAGGGGCAATCCAAATTGGCTTGCCCGAGCAAGATATCAAGGTCATCGACGAGATCCCCCACCTCCGGGTAATCGAGGATACTCCTGCGCGGCAGATGGTGGCGGAAATGATGGTGCTCACCGGCGAGGTGGCGGCTCGCTTCGCCAGCCAAAATGGGATCCCGGTGCCCTATCGTCTGCAGCCGGCTCCCGACTTACCTCCTCCCGAAGTGCTGGATAGGTATCCCCAGGGGCCAGTTCGGTCTTTTGCCATCATGCGCTGTCTATCGCGGGCGGAAGTAGCCACCCAGCCGGGGCGACATACAGGGCTGGGGCTTGAGGCCTACTGTCAGGTTACCTCCCCGATTCGGCGCTACCTGGACTTGGTGGCCCACTACCAGATCAAGGCCTTTTTGCGCGGGGATCCCTTGCCGTTGACGGAGGCGGATGTGCAGCAGTTGCTGGTGGGGATTGAGCCGGGCACCGCTGAGGCCAACCAGGTGGAGCGGAAATCCAAGCGCTATTGGAGCATCGAATACCTGCGCCTGCGACCGGGGCAAACTTGGCGGGCTCTGGTCTTGGGCTACCTGCGCGAGCAGGAAAACTTGGTGTTGGCCATGCTGGATGAGATTGCCTTTCGGGTGCCGGTGCGCCTAGAACGCCAGATTCCTCTGGGGGCTTGGATCGAGTTGGAAGTTGTGCAGGCGGATCCCCGTGCGGACGTAATTGAGCTGCGCGAGGTGGGACGAGAGGCGGCCATGTGCGGATAGATGCACCTTAACCTGCTGCTCACCCAATCTGCGCGGATAGCTGATACAACAGAGGGGGAAGTCTCAAAAGTCTGGATCGTGAATTTTCTTTAGGGGGGATCCCATGACTGCACGACCTTCCGGCCCACCTCCAATCGTTTACATTCTTTTGTTCGCGATACTGGGAGGCGGCGGCTGGTATGCCTATCGTTCCGGCCTGTTGGACTCATTCCTGAATAGAAGGAACACGCCTCCTATCCCCAGCCAGATTCCAGCTGCCCAGCCCCAAACCCCAACAGCGCCCAACCCCCCTCAGGCCCAGGTACACAACCCGCCTGCCAACGCCGTTAATCTGGATACTTCTCTGCCCAACCCAGCAGTGCTCCAGATGGATGGCAGCGTCACGATGATCCGGATCGTCTTGGCCCTGAAGGGAGGCTACACCCAGCGCAACCCCGGCATTCCCCTCACCTATGGGATCCCGGATGGCAAGCCCAATGGATCCAATGCCGGCCTGAAGGCCCTGATGGAAGGTCGCATCCAGATGGCCGCTAGCTCCCGCCCCCTCAATGCCAGCGAAGTGCAGGCGGGTCTACAGGCGATCCCGGTGGCCAAAGATGCCCTGGCGGTGGCGGTGGGGGTGAACAACCCCTACAAAGGAGGACTGACGCTGCAGCAATTGGCCGATATCTTCCAGGGTCGGATCACCAATTGGAGCCAGGTGGGCGGCCCGGATCGGCGGATTCGGGTCCTCAATCGCGCCCCCCAGAGCGGCACCTACAGCGTTTTCCAAGAACTCGTGTTGTTGGGGCTGCCCTTCGCTCCCGATAACCCTCCCTACTTCACCACCGCCACAGAAGATGTCACCACCCCGCTGCTGCGGGCTTTGGGAGAAGATGGCATCACCTACAGCACTGTCGATCAGGTGCAAAACCAGCAAACGGTGCGGATTGTGCCCATCGACGGCCAGATGCCCACCCGTGAGGCCATCCAGAGGGGCAGCTACCCCTTGGCGCGGAATGTGTTTTTGGTGGCACCTCAAAGAACCAGCCCTGTGGTGGCCGACTTCATCAACTATGCTCTTTCGGATCAAGGCCAGCAAATCATTGGCCGCACCGAGTTCATCCCCCTCCGATAGCAACCCACAAGTAGGACTGAGATAGCCGCTGACAGCAAGCGCAGCGCGGTTCCTCTGCTTTTCCAGAAGACGCCTTCCACCTGCTCCTATTCAAGGCACTTAGTCGTTTCAGGTTAGAGTGAGGCGCCTGAGCTATTGAGAAAAGCCTTTGGCCGCGTGCGTTCAACGTTTTAGGGGTGGGTGCAGCGTCCTAGTTTGAATCCAAATGACCCTAGATGTTAGAGAGGGGGCCCTAATTTTCACCAAAGTTCAATTTTTCAGTTCTCTCGGCGCACAGCGCTCTCATGCCACTTGCCCAACACCCTGTCGGATAGAGCACTTAAGGAAATAAAGATCAGGATCCCCAAGCCGGTGACCAAGATCAAGGCCGCAAACATGCGGGGCACCTGCAGGTTGAAGCTGGAGATCAAGATCTGGTAGGCGATCCCGGCCCGCTGCCCGCCAGTACCAGCGACAAACTCCGCCACCACCGCCCCAATCAAAGAGAGGCCACCGCTGATGCGCAGGCCCCCCATGAAATAGGGCATGGCACTGGGTAGCCGCAAGTAGATCAACGTTTGCCAGCGGTTGGCCTTGTACAGTTGGAACAGGTTGAGCAGGTTGTGATCGACGCTGTTCAGCCCCAGAGTGGTGTTGGAAAGAATCGGGAAAAAAGCCACAATCCAGGCGCACACCACCATCGCGGCAAAGGTGTTGTTGCGCAGCCAAATGATGATCAGCGGGGCGATGGAGACAATGGGCATCGTCTGTAAAATCACCGCATAGGGGAAAAAGCTGCGCTCAATCCACTTGCTCTGGGTGAACACAATCGAGACCAAAAGCCCCGATACTGTGGCAGCCAAAAAGGCCACCACCGTAATTTGCACAGTGATCAACAGGGAAGGAAAAAGCGTTCCCCAGTCGCGGATGAGGGTTTGCACCACCAAAATCGGCCCCGGCAAGAGGTAGTGGGGCACTCCCGTTACCCGCACCGCCACTTCCCAGCCCACCAAGAAGAGGATCCCGACGATAAGGGGGGCAATCACTTCCAGGTTGAACCAACGGCCCAGATTCAACCCCTTTGCAGGCACCCCTGAGCCGGCACTCGGCATGTTTGCCTCATCCATGGGTTGGGATCCGAGTTTTTCTCCAACTGCGCCGGTCAGCTTGGGCAGAGACCAATCTGGCCAATGGAGAGGCCAGCTCTCCCCCAAGCCAACAAGGGATCCCAGCCAACGGCGCCATGGCTCGAGAAGCTGGACAAACAGGTCGAACATATCGTGAGGTTGGGGCATCAAGGGACTTACGCAACAGAGAGAACACCGCTAAGCCAGGGATCCCATCAGCGCAAACGTCCAGCAGAGAGGGGGCGCAAATAGGGGGGATCCTGAGCTGAGCCGTGCATGGCCTCGTGCAGACGGGCCGATACTTCACGGCAGTAGTTGTTGTAAAGGGAAGAGGTGCGAAAGTCTTCCGAGCGGGGATAGGGCGCATCGATGGGAATATCGGCTATCACCCGCCCTGGGCGAGCCGCCATCACCACCACGCGGTTGGACAGGTAGACGGCCTCGTAAATGTTGTGGGTAACGAAGAGCACCGTCCAGCGCTTTTCTTGCCACAGCTCCAACAGGTCGCTGTTCAACTTGCTGCGGGTGATTTCATCCAGAGCTCCGAAGGGTTCATCCATCAGCAACACCTGCGGCTTGGTTACCAGGGCGCGAGCAATGGAAACCCGCATGCGCATGCCGCCCGATAGCTCGCGGGGAAAACTGCGCTCAAACCCCCGCAGGCCCACCAGTTGCAGAGCTTCCAAGACATCTCGATTGGCTTTTGGCTTGGGCTCACCTGCCAACTTTAAGGGTAGCCCCACATTGTCCATCACCGTCGCCCAAGGCATAAGGGCCGGTTCCTGAAACACAAAGGCCAACTTGGGTTCCCCTTGGGGAGCATCCTTCTCAAGATTTTGCCCCCATTCGATAGAGCCTGTGGTCAGATGCCCCAGACCTGCCACCAACCGTAGCACTGTGCTTTTCCCACAGCCGGATGGCCCCACCAAGCTAACGAACTGCCCTTCTTGGATGGTCATATTCATGTCCTGCAAAGCCACCGTGCCATTGGAATAGACCTTGCTGACATGGTTGAGGGTAATGACAGGGGTGGGCATGGCTGGCAATTCCCGGAGCAGAGGAAGCACACACTTTCAAAATAACCCTCTCTGCCGCCTCTGCTTGGTAGGCGTAACTACAACTCTTTCCCTCAGAACCGGTTTCCAGAGAGTTTCTCACGGAAAGCTTGCGATGACCCAAATCGGAGCAGCAAGTCGGTATGATGTTGCCGACCACCCTCTGGCCAAGGAACACATGGGATCCCCATTTAAACCGGTTGCAGGTGCTGTTACAGCCCCGCGAGGATTTCGAGCCGCTGGAGTGGCCGCTGGCCTCAAGCCCTCAGGAGCTGCGGATCTGGCTTTGATCGTTTCCGAGTGCGATGCGGTTGGGGCAGGCGTTTTTACCACCAATCAGGTCAAAGCAGCCTGTGTTACCTACAACCAAGGGATCCTCGCCCAACAGCAGCCGGTGCGGGCCATCCTCTGCAATGCTGGGCAAGCCAACGCCTGTACCGGAGAAGAAGGAGAGCGCAACAACGCCCAACTGGCCCTCTGGGTGGGAGAACGGTTGGGGATCCCGGCCCATCAGGTGCTCACGGCCTCCACAGGGGTCATCGGGCGACAACTGGAAATGCCGAAAATCCAAGCAGCCCTGCCTGGCCTTATCGACAGCCTCTCTCCAGAGGGGGGGGAGAGCGCCGCCCGCGCCATCATCACCACCGACTTGGTGACCAAAAGCGTTGCCCTGCAAGCTGAGATCGACGGGTACACCGTCAGGGTCGGGGGCATTGCCAAGGGATCCGGCATGATCCACCCCAACTTGGCCACGATGCTGGCTTTTTTAACCTGCGACGCGGCTGTGGATCCCCGCCTGTGGCAGCAGATCCTCAAGCAAGCTGCCGACCTCAGCTTTAACCAAATCACGGTGGATGGGGATACCAGCACCAACGACATGCTCTTGGCTCTGGCCAACGGCCAAAGTGGGATCCCAACCCTGCAAGCCGGCACAGAAGCTGCCCAGACTTTGGCGGAGATGGTCAACCAAGTTTGCATTCATCTGGCTAAGGCCATTGCCCGCGATGGGGAAGGAGCTACCAAGCTGCTGGAAATTCGGGTGTGTGGGGCTGTGGATGATGGGGCAGCCCGGCATATGGCCCGTGTGATCGCCAGCTCTCCCTTGGTGAAGGCGGCAGCTTTTGGCAACGATCCCAACTGGGGACGGGTGGCAGCCGCCGCCGGCCGAGCCGGGATCCCTTTTGACAGCCGCCGGTTGGATATCCGTCTGGGGGATTTTCTGCTCATGCAGGCGGGAATGCCCCTGGCTTTCGATCGCAAGGCAGCCTCTGAGTACTTGAAAGGGGATCCGGTGACCTTTACCGTGGATCTCCATCAGGGATCCGGCCAGGGCGTGGCCTGGGGCTGCGATCTCAGCTACGATTACGTGCGCATCAACGCCGAATACACCACCTAATGGGGGATCCCAACCATGACCACCGAATCGAACGCAAATAACGGCTTTTCTACCGAAGCCCAAGCGGCTCTGGCCAAGGAAGCGAGGCTTTCCCTATCCGGTTGGCAGCAAGAGGTGAGTCGAGGCTTAGAGTTTGGCCTCGAGGCAGCAGCCAGCATCGGCGATCGCTCCATCCCCACCTTTTCCCGTGGCGAATTGCCCCATTATGCCGGCATCAACACCTTCCTCAAGGCTCCCTACCTGGAGGATGTGCGCAAAGTTGGGGAGTACGATGTGGCAGTGGTGGGTGTACCCCACGATTCCGGCACCACCTATCGGCCCGGCACTCGCTTTGGCCCACAGGGGATCCGGCGCATTTCCGCTCTGTACACCCCCTACAACTTTGAGTTTGGCGTCGATCTGCGAGAGCAGATCACCCTCTGCGATGTCGGCGATATTTTTACGATCCCGGCCAACAACGAAAAATCCTTCGACCAAATCTCCAAAGGGGTAGCTCACATTTTCGGGTCTGGCGCCTTTCCCGTCATCCTGGGCGGGGATCATTCGATTGGCTTTCCCACGGTGCGGGGGATCTGTCGCCACTTGGGGGACAAGAAGATGGGCATCATCCACTTCGACCGCCATGTGGACACCCAAGAAACCGACTTGGATGAGCGCATGCACACCTGTCCTTGGTTTCATGCCACCAACATCCGCAACGCACCGGCCCACAACCTGGTGCAACTGGGCATTGGTGGCTGGCAAGTGCCACGGCAAGGGGTGAAAGTGTGCCGGGAGCGGGCCACCCACATCCTCACCGTTACCGACATCACCGAAATGGGCTTGGATGCAGCCGCCGATTTCGCCCTCGAAAAAGCCCTAGACGGCACCGATTGTGTGTACATCAGCTTCGATATCGACTGCATCGATGCCGGCTTTGTACCCGGTACAGGCTGGCCAGAGCCGGGTGGGCTGCTGCCGCGGGAAGCGCTCTACTTGCTCAAGCGCATTGTGCGGGAAGCACCGATCTGTGGCCTGGAGGTGGTGGAAGTCTCTCCCCCCTACGACATTAGCGATATCACAGCTCTAATGGCCACCCGAGTTATTTGCGATACGCTGGCCCATTTGGTGGTATCTGGGCAACTGCCGCGCCGAGAGAAGCCCGCCTACATCCACCCGGAGGCGACGCCAGAAATGGCCGGCGACTGGAGGTAAGAGATGCACGAGACCGACATGACCCGCGCCTTGATCCAAACACTACGTGACTGGTGGCAAAGTCAGCCGGGACAGCCTCAGATCGCTCGGGTGCACCTGGTGGTAGGACAGTTCACCTGTGTAGAGCCGGCCAGCCTAACCTTTGCCTATGTCGCACAAACCCAGGGTACTTTCCTACAGGGATCCCAGTTGGTCATCCGGGAAACGCCGCTCATTGCCTATTGCCATCCCTGCGGCCAAGAATACAAGCCAGAAATAGGCCGGCGCTATGCTTGCCCCAACTGTGGATCCCCGATGGAAGAGATTCGCTCGGGCCGAGAGCTGAAAATTGACTACATCGAAATTGACTACATCGAATGTTCAACAAACTTCACCCCACCGGCGCAACCAGAAGTCGCCTAGGCCGCTCCAAAGCTAAGTCCCAGAAGGACAGCTGCTCCCAAGCTGAGGATGAACATCAAGCCGGCAGGCATTAACGTTCGGGTTTTGCGGTAGCGCAGGGCGAATACGATAGATCCCAGCACTGTCGTCCCCAGGCCCAAGCCCAGCCCCCAGCGGGGATCCACCCCCAGCAGCCCATAGCTGACTCCGCTGAGGGCGGCCCCAACCAGCCCCCCGATGAGAGACTTGGAGCTTTTGCCTTTGCTATAGCCGATTGCTCCGCCCACCAAAAGCAGTGCCCCGTAGACCAGCAAGGTGATTTGTGCGGCCAGCATGATGGGAAAACCTTGTCCTCTCTAGGTTTAATCCACGAGGATATCGCGAATCAAGGGCAAGCGAATGCTGATGTAGCGATTGAGAATTGAGGCATCGACACTGCTGAGGGCGTGTTTTTTCTGACAGGCGCTCAGAAGCAGGTTCACCAAGTCATCGTCACGCTTTGTGAGCCAATCTGGCCTGCCAATCTCGCTGACCAAAGACCAAAACTGGCGTACCATTTCAGGAGTCATGGCATCCATTTTGTGGAGATAGGGGCTGAACTGCAAAAGAATGGTCTAGGCCATCGATTCGATTCTAGAAAAAAGACCTCATCCCCGAGGACAATATTTCAGCTCCGTCACAACTTAGGATAAGATGTTATGCTTTCCCACAAAGCTCAGCAAGCAGTGCCCCTTCTGGCTTTGTGAGGATCTTAGGAAGGTAAACTGGCAACTCCTGACATATATCAACATTAGGCGTTAAAAAACGATGATTCCTGTCAAAATCTCGACATCAGCATCAGAAGGTTCACAAGCCCCCTTATCCAAGCTGTAAGACAGGGAATCTGGGCGAGCAGGGGCTAGTGCAAGGCGTACTGTAACCTATAGGCTCCTTCTTCTCGTGGCTTATGGGTGTTGGCCCGCAGGGTATAAGTGCCGGTGCGGGGCAGAAAGGCAATCATCAGAGCATCGGTTCCACCCCCTTGGTCATCATCCCAAGCCCTGACTTCTCCACTGGGATCCAGCAGCTGCAAAAAGGCATCGAAATCGGAGCTGGTCATGGAAGCGATCAGGATCTGGCCGGCGCGGGCGGCAATGGGATATTCGTCCATCCAACTGCCATCCTCGGGATGCTGAAGGGATCCCTCCTGCAGACGGCCCGATAGGCTTTGCTGCCAATCTACCTGGGTGAGGATATAAGTGAGCCGGTAGTTGCCGGTGGATTCCGGCTCAAAGCTGGTGGCCCGCAGGGTATAGGTGCCTCCCTCCGGCAGACGCACTGCCAACAGGGCATTCACATCCAGGCCAGAGTCATCGTCAAAGCCAATCACCCGCCCTTGACCGTCCACCAGCTCCAGATAAGCATCAAAATCTTCGCTCTCTAGGGCCGCAATCAAAATCTGTCCCGGCTCAGCGGTGACGGGGATCCCATCCCAAAAGCTGCCGTACTGGCGGCTGACTTGATCTCCCACCTCCAGCGCTCCCGTCACGGTTTGGCTGCCTCTCCACAGAGCAGAACGGGTCAGCGCAGATCCCACCGGCAAGCCTCTCTCTCCCACCCGATCCAGCAGCCGACAGCCGCCGGCCAACCCCAATGCCACCAGAGCCAGAGTCAAACGCGATCCCCAACGGCGAGGAGACACGCAAGAACGGTACAAGCTCAGCATCAAAAGGGATCCCTCTCTGAAGAATGGCCACTGTGGACTGATCCTACCCCCTGATTGAGGGAAAAGGTTGGCCAGAGACGACAACTTCTGCCGAACTTCATGCTGAGTTTTGAGATTGTTGGCCTGCCCCTTCCTTGCTTTTCCAGCCGAGAGCATACTGGTCTACAGGGCCTCCCAAGCTTGCAAGACGGCTTCTAGGGCCAGCCGCCCATGGTAGAGATGGGTTCCCCCCTGCAAGTAGACGGTGTAGGGATCCCGCATCGGCCCATCGGCAGACAGCTCGGCGCTGCTCCCGGCAATAAAGGTGCCTGCTGCCATCACCACCGGGTCTGCATAACCGGGCATCACCTCCGGAACTGGGGTGAGGTAGGAATCCACAGGAGAACTGTTTTGAATCGCTTGGCAGAAAGCCTGCAGCTTTTGCGGGGATCCCAATTGAATGGCCTGGATGATATCGGTGCGGGGAGTTTGAGGCAGAGGCGAGACCGGGTAGCCCAAATCAGAAAACACCTGCGCCGCCAGATGGGCGATCTTCACCGCTTCGGCCACCATCTGCGGGGCCAAGAACAAGCCTTGAAACAGAAGGCGGTTGAGATCTAGAGTTGCCCCCCCTTCAGAACCAATGCCCGGAGCCGTCAGCCGACAGGCCGCTTGCTCCACCAGCTCTGCCCGCCCGGCCACATAGCCCCCGGCGGGAACAAGGGTGCCCCCCGGATTTTTGATCAGGGATCCGGCAATCAGATCTGCGCCCACATGGGTTGGCTCCTGGGTTTCCACAAATTCGCCGTAGCAATTGTCCACAAAAACCACAACTTCGGGGTTTTGCGCTTTGACCATTTGGATCATCTCGGCAATCTGGGCAATGGAAAAGCTGGGCCGCCAATCGTAGCCACAGGAGCGCTGAATGTGAACCAACCGGGTTTGCGGTCTGAGGGCGGTTTTCAGGGCTTGCCAATCGACAGTTCCCTCCCGCAAATCCAACTGGCGGTAACCGATGCCAAACTCCCGTAGGGATCCCCGCCCGGAGCCCCGCAGGCCGATAACCTCCTCAAGGGTGTCGTAGGGGGGGCCGGTAATGCTCAGCAGCTCATCCCCCGGACGCAGCACCCCAAACAAAGCACAGGCAATGGCATGGGTACCAGACACCATCTGCAGCCGCACCACTGCTGCCTCACAGCCCATAATCTGGGCAAACACCCGATCCAAAACCTGCCGCCCCTGGTCGTCGTGGCCATACCCCGACACCCCGGCAAAGTGATGGGATCCCACCCGCTGGTCGCGAAAGGCCCGCAGCACCCGCGCCAGGTTCTCTCTGAGGGTCTTCTCCACCGCCTGAAACTGCTCCTGTAGAGCCTCTTCTGCTCTGTCTAAAAGCTCTGCCGCCTTCAACGGGATCCCTCCGCCCACACCGTCTGCCTCACCTTTCGCACACCAAGGCGATTCCGAGAGTAGCATTTCAGCCACCCCGGAAAGAGTTGGCCTTCTCCCCACCGCTCCTCAAGGTGACTGCAGCGGCAGAACCGAGTTCCAAGTTCTTATGTACTTATGTAGCTCTCCGATAGAAACCTTACAGCATGGAACAGTGAACAACAGGCTTGTCAAAGCTAATACCGACAACAACACCATCTCTCAAGTCGAGAGCCTCATATTGATAAAAAATCGATAAAAAGCTTAATTTATATCAATATCCCTTCATTTTTGCTGTCAATGGCTATCCAATCAAGATGCTGCTAGGCTGTAGAATAATACCAACATACACTGGAGGAGAGCTGAAGCATCTGGATTGCCGAGCTTATGGGCAATACGGCCCACGTTTAGTCTCTCAAAAACAGGTCAGAGTTAGAGACATTGTTTAACCAACTCAAAATCCAGCTCAGGAAGATTTTTAGCAGGCTAGATCTGTCTATGGGTTTGATGATAGATTTGGCTTTTGACTGAGGAACTTGCAACTTAAACTCTAAAAAACCTTTCCCAAAGACACTCAACACAGCCAATAGAAGTGCATGTCTTGCAGGGCGGAGATCCCGCTTCTCTACAGAGCTCCTGCGATTCGGGAAAATCTGGAATTCAACATCAATTCAACATCTCTGAAACATTAAGAGAGCCTAAATTTATTCTTAACCTCTGGCAGAGATCCTTGAGCGAGATGTTAACCTAGACTTAACCCAAGAGGTTAGTGCCACTCCCAAAGCCGATCTGCTCACCCTTGATGACAGGGCTCCATTTTTGCCAATTAAAGGGCTGACGTCGCCTGTGAGCTGGGATCGCTTTCCAGAGTTAGAGGGATCCCGGGTGGGGATGAGGCGCTATCTCAGGTATAAACCGACATGACTGGGAGATTCCTCATGACTAAGCTTGTGATCCAAGGGAAAAACGTCGAGATTACCGACGCCATCCGCAGCTACGTTCAAGAAAAAATTGAGCGTGCTGTCAGTCATTTTGCCCAGATCACCAGTGAGGTTGATGTCAATCTATCGGTAGCCCGCAACCCCCGTATCAGTGCCAGCCAATCTGCCGAAGTGACCGTCTACGCCAATGGCACCGTGATCCGGGCGGAAGAAAGCAGCGAAAACCTCTATGCCAGCATCGACCGTGTGGCCGACAAGCTGGCCCGCAAGTTGCGCAAATACAAAGAACGGAACGGCATTCACCGCGTCCGCCACACCCCCAAAACCTCCGTGGCAGTGGCCCAGCAGCCCATCACCGATCCGCTAAATACGGAACGGCAAGCGGAGTTACCCGCAGAGGTGGTGCGCACCAAATACTTCGCCATGCCACCCATGACGGTTCAGGAAGCGTTGCACCAGTTGGAGCTGGTGGATCACGACTTCTACGTTTTCCGCAATATCGAAAATGGCGAGATCAACGTTATCTACGTCCGCAACCATGGCGGCTATGGCCTGATCCGCCCCCGCTAAGGCTTGGTGAAGATGCGTGGTGAGCTCTCCTCCCAACTTACTTCTCCAGGATCCAGCGGCACTTTCTATCTGTTGCTACAGCTCACCGATTCTGCCCTGCCGATTGGGGCTTATTCCCACTCCTGGGGCTTGGAAGCTGCCGTTCAAGCGGGTCAACTTCGCGATCGGGCTGGGGTGCAGCAGTACCTGTTGGGGGTTTTGCACATGGGCTTAGCCCCCACCGAGGGCAGAGCCTGTGCCTTGGCCCATCGTCTATCCCGATTGGGATCCGAGTCGGGAGTGGAGAAGCTGCAGCAACAGCTGCAAGCAACCCGTTGGGCGGCAGAGCCGCGCCAAGCCAGCCTAGATTTGGGGAAACGCCTAGCTCAACTGGCAGAACGCACCTGGGGAATCTCTGTCCCCAAGGCAGAGGGGGATCCACTGCATCATTCCGTGGTGTTTGGCTGGATCTGCGCTCAGGCGGGCATTGGGTTGGAAGATACCCTGCGTGCCTTCTTGTTCTCCTCCCTCACTGGGCTGGTCTCGGCAGCGGTGCGTCTGGTACCTTTGGGGCATACCGAGGGGCAAAGCCTATTGGCTCAGTTGTACGAGCCCATCGAGGCAGTGGTACACCAAGAGATCCTGCCGGTTGTGAAGCGGGCCGAAAGGCCAAACCTCTCCCCCAGCTGGCCGGCTTTGGGCAGCTTCACCCTCCTACAAGAACGCGATTGTCAAGTCCACCAACAGCTCTATTCCCGCCTTTTTCAATCTTGAAAGCCGTCAACCTTCACCCCTAAACCTTTCTCCCAGAGGGAGAGGGGAGTTCAGGGAAGAGTTTTTAGGGTCATCTTGATTCAAACCAGGACACTGCACCCACACCTAAAACCTTGGTCGCGTCTTCGCGTCAGCGTTGCGGAGCAATGGCGTTGCGGAGCAATAATGCAAGGGATCCAAAAGGTTTTTCTCAGTAGCCCAGGCATCTCACCCCAAGCTGAAACGAGTATACAATTGCCTTCCTTTTTGAGGATTGGTTGGCTATTCGCTCACCCCTGATCTGCTCAGTTCTCCTCTGCTTCTCTTGGGCAAAGATGGGTTCGCGCGGCCAGAAGCGCATTGAAAAGCGAAAAGAAGGTGCCCTTACCAAAGAATTGGGTCTAAAGCCCTGCCGTACCGCTATGCAGCTCGCCTTGGCGGGCCTAGCACGGTGGCTTTTGTGCTACACCCTAACCGGCATCGATCAAATCGTTGGATCCCCAGCCAGGGGCAACCTGAGCCGCTCTGAGAATAAAGGCAGCCAGATTTCTCAGGGCTTCGTCGTCCATCCAGGAAGGGGGTACAGGTCGGCATCCATAGCTGGAATCCGAGCCATCGTAGCTGCGGGGATCCCGCTGGTACTCCATCAAGGCTTGAAGGGTATCTCGGGGTGGAGTGGCACCGCGCAAGTCCTTCAAAGAGAGGGAAATGTTGGGAGCCGGCAAAGTGGCACCGCCCACATGACAATTCAAACAGGCGGACTGAAAACGATTTTTGCCGTCCGTGAGCTGCTCTGGGGTAAAGGTGAGGGTATGCCCTGCGGCATCTAGAGGCAATTCCACAGGGCCACTCACCCGCAAATACTGGTTCACGTAAGGATCAATGCGGGCAGCCACCGGACTGGCCAGCCCCAGCCACAACAAAGCTAGGATCCCGACCCAGGCCCAGAGGCGAGACGGGATCCGCCATCTCATAGGCAACTTCTGATCCAGATGCGGCATTAGAGATAGGCTGATAGGTCGCTGTGGCTTTCGTTCTTGGTACCACCCCAGCCGGGAACGGTCTTGGCCTGCACCAGAATGTAGCCCGCAATCAGCTTCAGATCCTCGTCGGTGAGGTTGCGCAGACGTGGATACTCACTGGTGAGCTGGGTGTTGGGGTGATACTCCAACAGAGACTCCACCCCGTCATAGGTGACTGGATTCTTGATGTAATCCACAATCGCCAGCACATTATCCCGTGGGGGAGTTGCCCCCTCCAGATCCGAAAGCTTCAAGCTCACATCCGGGTTGGGATAGGTCTGGCCGCCCACATGGCACTGGGCGCATGCGGTGTTGAATAGCTTCTTCCCTTTGGCCAACTGGGCTTCGGTAAAGGTAATAGACTCAGTTGGCGACAGAGCCACTGCAGGAATATCCCTAGCTGCAAACACTGGAGCCAGACCCCAGCCAAACCCAGCCATCAACGCAGCCAACAGCAGGACAAGCAACCGACGACGCGCTGGCGCAAACACCTTCTGAAAAGAAAAAGCTTTGCTAAACATGGTTCTCCGTAGATCAGCCTAGAAAGAGGAGAGGTGGGCTCCACTCCAGCCACAAACCCGACAACAGGATCAAGAATAGACCATTAAGAGATCATTTGCAGATGGGATCCGGGATAGTTTCCCAATGGTTCCATTTGCCTTTGGTGTTAAGTTTGATTACGGAGCTATGGCCTGTTGGGAGTCTGTTGGCCGAGAGCTGACTTGGCCACAGCCCAGTCGAGAGAACTGAGCAGGTAATGAGCAGGTAATATAGAGCTTGGCTTGCTTGCCTGGCAACCTCAGAGCAGGAGAATACGGCAGACTCCGTTCCAGGTTTTCCCCATGTCCTCTATCCGATTCCAGCCGTTGCGGGTGGCTTTCACCTGTGCGGATCCCAGTCAAGTGCAAATGCCCGTTGCCGATTTGCTGGCGGCCTTGCCGGCCTCACCGCTTCTGACCTACGCAGACCCGGAAGCAGCGGACTTGCGGGTAGAGCTGTTGCCCGATGCCACTTATCACTTTTACCGGCGGGGGGAAGAGGTGGCTCTGGCGGCCTTCCGGATCCCGGTGAAGAAGCTACTGGCCCTGCCTCGCAAGCTGGTGCGGCTGTTGGAGCACGTGGCTGCTTTTGGTAATCTTTTGAACCTGCAACCTGCCAGCGATGCGCTGAGCAGCATCTTGGAAGTGGAATTTCTCCAACTGGAAACCCCGGCCAGCAGCTCTGACCCTGCCGAAGTGAGCCCCCTGCCGCGGGATCCCCAAGGGAAAGTGCAAATCCAAGCAGGCCGCAACCTGGCCATTGCCTTGAGAAACAGAGCCCCCACTCCAGTGCATGTTTATGTCACCGTCTTTGACGAGCGGCGGTACAGCGTGGATTTGGTTTACCCCTATCAACCAGATCTGCCTGCCCGTTTACGCCCCAACGAGAGCCTGCTGATTGGCTCTGGCCCCCGCTACCTGCTGCAGATGCAGCTGCCAGAAGGAACAGACGTAGCGGTGGATCGCTTCAAAATCTGGGTCAGCAGCACCAGCATGCAGCCAGGCATTATGGTGATGCCCCCTCTGGGGCAACGGCTGGAACCTCCCTCAGAAGATCCCTACGGGGCCGGATCCCGCCTGGATCGGGAAGTCCGGCTGGCCATTCTGGGCAAAGCAGGCAGCACTCCCATGCCAGCTTTTGCGGAGGATCCCTGGTGGTGTATGGAGCAAGCCGTCAAGATTGTGGCCTGAGCCGATGCTCTTGGGGACTTTTTCAGACTTTCAGAGATGGCTTTTCAGGATCCCATCAAAGGTAGACTCAACCTCATCGACGCCAATCACTGACAGGTGATAGAGGGAAGATAGACTACTTCTTGTATCTTGACTAACATCAGTTAAAACTATGAAAGCTTGGCTTCCCTGAAGACCGAGTTCATCAGCGATTTCGGAGTATTTCCGTATTTTATCTTGGTACCCACCTGTCTTCGATTCCACCCAGTAGAATTTATCATTGATATGGAAGAAAAGATCCATCTCAAAATCGGCTCCATTCGATAAAGTAACTTGGGCATTCGCGACGTAAGAGAAACTGATCTTTTTGGTGTGAGCCGCAACAAGGCGGATCAGCGTGCCCCTAACATATCTTTCCAGCCAGTTCCCTGCCAGAAAATTCAGCGCCTGAGGCGACCTACTGGGTCTTGCTTCCAAGAGGCATTTGGGTGCCTTAGAGTATCTGTACTCTTCCAAAAATGCGATGCCGTGTAACTCCTTAGCAACTTTGCAAGTTAAACTGATTACTTGTGGAGGTTCGTCTCTAAGGTTTAGGGAGAAAGAACTGCCGCTATTCATATTTGACTTAACCATTCCATAAAATCTCTTGATAAAAGAGTATCGGCTGCCCATAAAGGTAGCTATTTGGTCTAGCTTTCCCTCTTTCTCTCCCACAGCTATGCTTTTTATCTTTATGTTTTTTGAGTTTAAGAACGACTCTATCTTTGATATATCAACAGTAGCTGTCCCATCCTTGTCTCTTAGTACTTCGTCTGGTGTCTCAGGATCTGGTGCTTTACCAATGACCTGAGTAACCTGCTCATTCTGGGAGTCCTGATTTGCAGTTGGGCATATCTCGGATCCATGAGAACTTTGAATAGTAACCCGTAGTTGCCGATAAATATCTTTGGCCTCTTCCACTAGATTTTCCAGAATAGCTAGCTGATTGTTCAGTTGCTGGCCATGTTCGGCCAACTTTACAGATATAGCTTGTAGAAGGTCTCTGACCCAGTCCTGTAGCAAGCTTTGCTGGCTGTCAGCAAGGCGAAATTTAAACTCTTCAAGGGTAGCTTGGACGGCCTGTAACTTTTCCTGTAACTTTTGAGAAATCTTGTCTACCAATCCTTCGCTCAACTTGATGAGTGCTTTGTCCGGGTCGTTGAGTTTTTGGCTGTGTTGGCTTAGCTGCGAAGATATATCTCTGAAAATCTCTCGTTTCCAGATTTCCAGTTTAGGACTGGCCCCATACTGGCGAGCAACGTAAATGCCTACCGAGAAACCAACAGCTGCCCCAATCAATAAAACCAAAACTAAGTCCATCAGATACTCCTGTCCTCTGCTGCTGTTACTTTTCTTTCCAGTTAACTGGATTACCTGCTTGCCTCAACATGCTAGGAGGAGATAGGTGAATTTTCAAGCAGATGGGGACCTGCCTCTGACCGAAGCTGGGCGCCGACAAGGGATCCCAGCCAGCCTTGCTGAAGAGCTTCTTGAGCAGGAGTCAGTTCAGGCAACACCTCCAACCTATAGACATCAGGCCGAGGGGGATCCAACGGGATCCAGAAATGTTTCAACTGATCGGCTTGAAAAACGCTCAAACAAATGATCTGGTGGGGCTGATAGGCCGTCAAGCGTTCCGCCAAGTTGGCAGCGCTCACCCTGAACCCATCCAGGGCCACCAGCTCATCGCCGGCCCAGATGCCTGCTTTTTGCGCCGGGGATCCCATCTCCACTGCGCTGATGCGATTGCCCTCGCCGTTGAAATTGAGGCCCAAGTAAGGGCTGGGGTTGGGGCGGCTGAATTGGGCTTTGAGGGTGAGGCCAAAAGGATGTAGGTAGGCATTGTAATCCAGCTCTTCCGTGCCTTCCACATAGGCGGAGAAAAACCGGCCAAGATCGGCACCGGCTGCCCGCTCAAACGCCTCCCGCAAGTCTTGGTCGCTGTAGCCCTTCTCTGACCGACCAAAGCGCTGCCACAGATCCTGCAAAGCCGTATCCAGGGATCCCCGACCGCCGGAAAGGTGGCGAATGTGCAGATCCAGCAGCCAACAGACCAAAGCCCCCTTTAAGTAATAAGAAACCTGGCTGTTGAGGGTGTTTTCGTGGGGGCGGTAGAGTTTGATCCAGGTGTCGAAGCTGGACTCCCGCAGCGATTGCACGGCCCGGCCCGGAGTACGCTGCAAGCGACCAATCTGTTCGGAAAGAACTTTTAAAAAATCGCCGGCACTGAGGATCCCTGCCCTCAACAAGATGACATTTTCGTAGTAGCTGGTCGCTCCCTCACAAAACCACAGGCATTCCAGATAGTTTTCTTGGTTGTAGTCGATCTTTTCCAATGCCAGCGGACGCAGACGCTTGACATTCCAGGCATGAAACAACTCGTGGGCCATCAGAGCCAAAAACCGACGATAGGACTCTGGCTGATGCAGCTCTAGCCCAGAGTAAAGAAGGGTGGTGCTGTACTTGTGCTCAAGGCCACCAAATCCTCCCGGCGACAAATGCACGATAAACCAGTAACGGTCATAGGGTAGCCCACCAAAAAATGCGGCTGTGGTTTCGACAATGGCCTTGGCATCGGCAACGGCCCGATCGACATCCAGAGTGCCCGACCCCCAAACCACAAGGTAATGCGGGATCCCTTCCACCTCAAACGATTGCATCCGATGCAGGCCCACCTCCACCGGGCTATCCACCAGCTCGTCGTAGTCTTCCGCCACAAAAGACTGGCCGGAAGTGGGATCCTCAGAAGGAGAGGTCAAGGGCCGCAAACTGGTGGCGATGTGCCAATCGGGCTGGGGGGGGATCACCGTCAAGGTGTAAGGTTCCCGCTCGCGACCGGGCACGTAGAGAAACAGCGCTGCCCCGTTGAAATAGGCGTGGGTCAAATCCAGATGGTTTGTGCGCACCGTCAGCTCATAGGCATAGACCCGGTAGCACACCTTCACAGCAGAAGAACCCGGCGGATCGATTTGCCAGGTGTTCTTGTCCACCTTCCGCCAGTCCAAAGGGATCCCCTGCTCAGTTGCCGCCTGAAACTCCTGCACATGACGGGCATATTCCCGCACCAGGTAGGATCCCGGCGTCCACACCGGCAGTCGCAGCCGCAAAGGCACCTCTGGATCCACCTCTTGGATCTGCAGTTCCACCTCCAGCAGGTGATTGGCCGGATCCGGCATCCGCACTGTGAAATGCTGGCGGCTCAGTTGAGAAGGTGCAGCACCAGTAACCTCCGGGATCCCCATAGAACCCACCCTACCCTCTACTGCCAAGGGCTGGCGCAGCCCCCAGCGGCAATGGCTCCTATCCTAACCTCTGCCTTTGGCTGGAGAGCAGCAACGAGACTTAAAAATGTAGCGCGTGCTACAAAGATACCTAGGCAGAACCTTCTACTTTAGGGTAAATCTTGGTATCCTCGTAGATTCTGAAGTCAATGGGTTGCAACCTAGCCTAATGCTTCTAGATTGATCTTAGTAGGTTGATCTTAGGTATAAACTGACCTTAAAAGGTTGATGAGTATGGCGGTGGCCGTAGCGGAAAAATCTCTGATCACAGCCTTCAAGCAATTGGGAGGCCCTCACCATCCTCCGGTTATCGAAACGTTCGAGCGCGGGAAGACCATTTTTTTTCCAGGGGATCCGGCGGAGCGGGTTTACTTTTTGGTAAAGGGAGCCGTTAAGCTCTCGCGGGTCTACGAAATGGGAGAGGAAATCACCGTTGCCCTCCTGCGCGAAAACAGCATCTTCGGCGTGCTCTCCTTTATCACGGGACAGCGCTCCGACCGCTTTTATCACTCGGTGGCTTTTACACCTACCGAGTTACTCTCTCTACCGATCGAGCAGGTGGAGAAATCCCTACAGGAGAACGCCGAACTGGCCATGTTGCTGGTTAAAAGCCTGTCGTCCCGCATTTTGCAAACGGAGATGATGATCGAGACGCTGGCTCATCGCGACATGGGATCCCGTCTGGTCAGCTTTTTGTTGATCCTCTGTCGCGATTTCGGGGTGCCTGGCCCAGATGGGGTCACCATCGATCTCAAGCTGTCTCACCAGGCCATTGCCGAGGCCATTGGCTCAACCCGCGTCACCATCACCCGCCTGTTGGGAGAGCTGCGCAAGAAGAAGTACATCTCCATTCACAAGAAGAAGATCACCGTACACGACCCGATGCGGCTGAGCCATCGCTTTGCCTAGAAGGAAGAGGAGAACACTTCCTGAGCAGCACCTTGCCCAGGCAAACCCCGCTCGACGGCTGGTTGAAGCTCTGGCCGGCCTATGTTCAATCTACTGCTGCAGCCTTGAAGAATCTCTGTGCCCGAAGGACAGACTTAAAGTTTTCTGGAAGCTGACCGGATCGCGGGCAAGAATCCACTAGTCTATGGGGGGATCTGGCTTTGGCCAGAGCTATCTAGCCAATTGCTGAGGTGTAACTGTGGAAACAGCCATCGAGTGGATTACCGCCCATGAGATCCTCGACTCGCGAGGGCGTCCCACCCTAGAAGCCCTGGTGGGTCTAGCCAATGGAGCAACGGGCTTGGCGCAGGTTCCCAGCGGTGCCTCGACCGGTACCTTCGAGGCCCATGAGCTGCGGGACGGGGATCCCAAACGCTACGGCGGTAAGGGTGTGCTGAGGGCGGTGGAAAACATCCTTGGCCCCATCCAGTCGGAGCTGCAGGGAGAAGATGCCCTCAACCAAGCCCGTATTGACCAGTTGCTGATCGACCTGGACGGCACCCCCAACAAGTCCCGCCTGGGGGCCAACGCTATTTTGGCAGTTTCTCTGGCGACAGCCAAAGCGGCTGCGGAAGCAGTGGGCTTGCCTCTTTACAAATACCTGGGGGGGCCCTTTGCCAACCTGCTGCCGGTGCCGCTGATGAACGTGCTCAACGGCGGCGCCCACGCCGACAACAACGTCGATATTCAAGAATTTATGCTTGTGCCCATTGGAGCGGCCAGCTTTCGCGAGGCGCTGCGCTACGGGGCTGAGGTGTTTGCGGTACTAAAACAAGTGCTGCAGCAGAAGGGGCTGTCCACCGGTGTGGGGGATGAAGGGGGGTTTGCTCCTGATCTCGACTCCAATGCGGCGGCTTTGGATCTGCTGATGACGGCTATTGAACAGGCAGGCTACAAACCGGGAGCAGATATCGCCTTGGCCTTGGATGTGGCCGCCAACGAGCTGCTGCAGGATGGGCAATATCACTTTGAGGGCAAAGCCCACAGCGCGGCTGATATGGTGGCTTACTACCAGCAACTGCTGGCCAACTATCCCATCCTTTCCATTGAAGATGGGCTAGCGGAAGAAGACTGGGCCGGTTGGCAAGCCATGACCGCTCAACTGGGATCCCGGGTACAGCTGGTGGGAGATGACCTGTTTGTAACCAACCTGACCCGCCTGCAAAAGGGTATCGACAGCGCCGCCGCCAACGCCATTTTGATCAAGCCCAACCAAATCGGCACCCTGACGGAGACCGTCTCGGCCATCCAATTGGCAGTTCAAGCCGGCTTTCGCACCATCATCAGCCACCGCTCTGGCGAGACGGAAGACACCACCATTGCCGACTTGGCGGTGGCCACCCGTGCCGGGCAGATCAAAACCGGATCCCTCTGCCGCAGCGAGCGCATTGCCAAGTACAACCAACTGCTGCGCATCGAAGACGAGCTGGGGGAAGCGGCAGTTTATGCCGGTCGGGTGGGCCTGGGTCCTAGAGCTCGCTAACTTCCCGTTCCGTCCCAGGGGATCCCTAGCACCTGCACCAAAAAGGCCCAGCGGTCGGCAGCTTCCTCAATCAGCTTGCTGGTGGGCTTGCCGGCCCCGTGCCCTGCCTTGGTGTCGATGCGGATGAGGATGGGCTGGGATCCCCCCTGGGCTGCCTGCAGGGCAGCGGCAAACTTGAAGCTGTGGGCGGGCACCACCCGGTCGTCGTGATCTGCGGTGGTGATCAGGGTGGCGGGATAGGCAGTGCCGGGCTTGAGGTTGTGCAGAGGGGAATAGGCGTAGAGGGCCTTGAATTCCTCCGGGTTCTCCGGGGATCCATACTCCGAGATCCAGGCCCAGCCGATGGTGAACTTGTGAAAGCGCAGCATGTCGAACACCCCCACGGCGGGCAGGGCTGCCGCAAAGAGATCCGGCCTTTGGGTCAGGCAAGCCCCTACCAAGAGGCCGCCGTTGCTGCCACCAGAGATGGCCAATTTGGAGGGGTTGGTGTAGCCATGGGCTATTAGCCACTCAGCCGCGGCGATGAAGTCGTCGAACACCTTTTGCTTGTTGAGCTTGGTGCCCGCCTGGTGCCAGGCCTCCCCGTATTCGCCGCCGCCGCGCAAATTGGGCTGGGCGTAAACCCCTCCCATCTCCAGCCAGGCCACCAGGCCCACTGAAAAGCTGGGGGTAAGAGAGATGCCAAAGCCACCGTAGCCATACAGCAGGGTGGGGTGATCCCCTGTCCGAGCCAGGCCGCGGCGGTGGACAAGAAACATGGGGATGCGGGTGCCATCTTTGCTGGTGTAGAACACCTGCTGCACCTCGTAGGCCTGGGGATTGAAATCCACCTGGGGCTGACGGAACAGGGTGCTGGTGCCGCTGGTGAAATCGTAGCGGTAGATGGTGGGTGGGGTGGTGAAGCTGGTGAAGGTGTAGAAGGTCTCGGTGTCGTAGCGCTTGCCGCCAAAGCCGCTGGCGGATCCCAGCCCGGGCAGCGGGATTTCTCCTAGGTAGCTACCGTCTAAAGCAAAGGTCTTGATCTGGGTGTGGGCGTCTTTGAGGTAGAAGGCCACAAACTGATTGTTGATCAAGCTAACCCCCTGGAGGGTCTCCTCCGCCTCGGGGATCACCTCCTGCACCTGGTCGGGCTGCTCCAAGTCAATCGCCACCAGTCGCCGCCGAGGAGCTTGGCAGTCCGTCAACAGCCAAAAGCAGGATCCGTCGTTGCCCACGAAGCTGTATTCGGCCTCAAACTCGCGGATGAGCTCTACTACAGGAGACTGGGGATCCCGCAAGTCTTTGTAGAAGATGAGGTTTTTGGGATCCGTGCCCCGCCAGACGGAGATGATGAGGTAATTCCCATCTTCAGTAACCCCGCCGGCAAAGCCCCACTCTTTTTGGTCGGGGCGGTGATAGACCAAAACATCTTCTGCCTGGGAGGTGCCCAGGCGGTGGTAGTAGAGCTTTTGAAAGTAGTTGACGCTTTCGTATTCGCTGCCGGGGGCCGGTTCGTCGTAGCGGCTGTAGAAAAATCCTTGCCCATCCAGCGTCCAGCTCGCCCCGGAAAACTTGACCCAGCGGAGGTGATCCGGCAAATCCTCGCCGGTTTCGATGTCCCGCACCTTCCATTCTTGCCAGTCGGAGCCGGAGCGGGAGAGGCCATAGGCCAAGTAGCGCCCATCGCGGCTGATGGCAATGCCCGAAAGGGCCACGGTGCCATCTTCGGAAAGGGTGTTGGGATCTAGCAAAACCCGGGCCTCGGCCTCCAGGCTCTCTTGGGTATAGAGAACGCTCTGGTTTTGCAGGCCGTCGTTTTTGAAGTAGAAGTAGCGGCCCCCTTCTTTGAAAGGCTGGCTGTATTTTTCGTAGTTCCAGAGCTGGGTTAGGCGCTCCAGGAGCCGCTGCCGCGCCGGGATTCGCTGCAAGTAGTCAAAGGTAAGCTGGTTTTGCGCCTCAATCCAGGCCCGCGTCCGCTCCGAATCTAGATCCTCTAGCCAGCGGTAGGGATCCGGCACCGGCTGCCCGTGGTAGATGTCGACAACGGTGGGATCCGGATAGCTAGGAGGGTAGTTGAGCATAGAGACGGAGCAGCAAAAGGTCAATTCCACTATGGCAGAAGCCTAAAACCGCCGGGGGGCAAGCCTCGCTATAGTAGAAGCCGAGTTGTGCAGACAGGTTTCGTGCTTCCGCGTTCCCCAGTTGGACGAATTGGCGCCTATCCCTTGGGCGAGGGCCGCTATCGCTTCTCGGTTTGGGCGCCTTTGGTTGAACGAGTCGAGCTAAAGCTGACTAGCCCCGTCCGACGGCTCATCCCTCTGACCCAAGATGAGCAGGGCTACTGGCAGGGGGAGGTGGAGGGGATCCCGCCTGGGCCGGTGGACTACCTCTACCGCCTGCACACCGCAGTGGGGGTGGTGGAGCGGCCAGATCCCGCTTCCCGCTGCCAGCCCTACGGCGTCCATGGCCCCTCGCGGGTGGTGGATCCCCACTTTGACTGGCAGGATCAGGGGTGGAAGGGGATCCCTCTCTCCCAGTGGATCCTCTACGAGCTGCACGTGGGCACCTTTACCCCGGAGGGCACTTTTGCCGCCATCATTCCTCGCCTGCCGCAACTTGTGGAGCTGGGGGTCAACGTATTGGAGCTGATGCCGGTAGCCCAGTTTCCAGGGGAGCGCAACTGGGGCTATGACGGCGTCTATCCCTATGCCGTGCAGACTAGCTATGGGGGAGCAGCGGGCCTGAAAGCGTTGGTGAACGCCTGCCATCAGCAGGGCCTGGCCGTCATCTTGGATGTGGTCTACAACCACCTGGGGCCGGAGGGGAACTACCTGCGGGATTTTGGCCCCTACTTCACCGACAAGTACCACACCCCTTGGGGGGATGCCCTCAACTTCGACGACCGCTATTCTGACGGCGTGCGAGAGTTTTTCCTACAAAACGCCGAGTACTGGCTGGAGGAGTTTCATCTCGATGGGCTGCGGCTGGACGCGGTGCATGCCATCTACGACTTCAGCGCCTACCCCTTCTTGCAGGAATTGGCAGAGCAGGTGGATGCCCTAGAAGCTCGCACTGGCCGGCCCAGGGTTCTCATTGCCGAAAGCGACCTCAACGATGTCCGCCTCATCACTCCCCGAGAGCAAGGGGGCTACGGGCTAGATGCCCAGTGGTGCGATGACTTCCACCACTCACTTCACACCCTGCTTACCGGGGAAAAGACAGGCTACTACCAGGACTTTGGCGAATTGGAGCACCTGGCCAAGGCTTACCGGGAGAGCTACGTTTATTCTGGCCAGTACTCCTGCTACCGCGCCAGGCGTCACGGCAACTCCGCTGTTGGGCGACCGGGATCCCAATTTGTTGTCTGCATTCAAAACCACGACCAGGTGGGCAACCGCAGGCTGGGAGAGCGCCTTAGCCAGCTCACCTCTTTCGAGGGCCTCAAATTGGCTGCCGCTGCCCTGCTGCTAGCTCCCATGCTGCCGCTGCTGTTTATGGGGGAAGAGTATGGGGAAGTGGCCCCCTTTCTGTATTTTGTCAGCCACGGGGATCCCGACCTGGTGGAAGCGGTACGACAGGGACGCCGCCGCGAGTTCAGCGCCTTTGCCTGGCAGGGAGAGCCGCCGGATCCCCAAGCTGAAGAGACTTTCTTGCGCTCCAAGCTGAATTGGGAGTTGAAAAAGGCCGGTCACCACCAGGTTCTCTGGAAGTGGTACCAGGCCCTGATCCAGCTGCGCAAAACCCAACCGGCTCTCCAGCACTTGGAGCGGGATGGAGTGGAAGTGGAGCTGTTTTCGGGCGCTGGCCTTGCCCTGCACCGCCGCCACGGATCCCAGGCTTTGCTTGCCCTTTTCAACTTCAGCCCCAATCAGGCGGTCACCTATGCCCATTGGCCCGGCGGCACCTGGGAGAAGCTTTTGGATAGCCACGAGGCCCAGTGGTTGGGAAAGGGATCCCAACTGCCGGCAGAAAGCCAAGGGGATCCGGTTGAGGTACTGGGCTATGGGGTGGGCCTCTATGGTGCTTTGCACCGCTAACGCAGATGGCTGCGGCCAGAAGGGAAATCTCGACCGCTCCAGACCTGGCAAACGGAAACGGTCTAGCCGATCTTCGCGCCGCGGAAATAGAGGGAGTCAGGCAAGGGACTGCGGGCGAGGCTGGGATTTCGGGAAGGTTTGCTCACCGGTTGGCCGCGATAGGTCAGCTTGGGCTCGGCAGGGTTGCCCGTAGGAGCAGCCTCTGGTTGGGACTGCACGGGTACGCCCGGCGACAGTTGAGCCCACACTTCCGCGTGATTCTCAAACTGCACCACAATGCTAAGAAATCCCCTTTCAATGTCGGCGCGACAGGCAGATATCGCGTCTTGGGCGCGTTTGTACACTTGCCGACGGGCGTAGAAGTGATTCTGAAACTTGATCACCTCCACCAAACCCTGAGGAGTCGAAGCCCAGAAGCCACTGTCTGCATCGCTGCAGTCGAGAATAACCATGGCTAACTCCTACACTGACAAGTGGATGGATAAAGAATTCCCAACTCTTCCACTATGGATATCAAACGTCATGAAACGTAATGGTGAGCTTGATCACATTGAATCACATTGACAATGTTTCGATATCACTATGGAAATAACTTGTAATCTTGACCGCAGCCGTAGCGCCAAGCCTCGCGGCGCCGCTTCCAGAAGTAGTCCTGGGGGTTGGTTTCCGGCTCCGGGCGATCTGTTAGCCTTTGCAGCAGCTCGTAGAGGCCAAGGGCGCCAAAGTGGCCCGCCCATGCCACCAGCTCCGGCAACCCCAACCGAGGCAAAAGTCTGGCTACCAAGCTGGGATCCCGACGCGTCACCCCCCACAGGGCCTGGGCCAAGCCGCCAAACTGCACCACATCCTGCAAAAAGGGCTGCACCACCTGGGGGCCGGCGGCAAACATGGCCGCAAACACCCTGCTCAACAGGCGGTTAATGCTATTGGGATCCCAACTTTTGTTCTGCAGAGGGGGAATCATGGCCTTCTGAAATAGCCAGGTCACGGCCAAGTTGGGCTGGTAGGGTTGCAGCAGGGCCAGGGCTGCCTGGTTCAACTGCCGTTGCGCCAGGGCCTCGTGGATCCCCTGCTGTAGGCGATCCAGGTGGCGCAACATGGCGCCAAAGCCGCCAAAGCTTAGAGGCGACTGGCTGCCACTGCTATCCCCCACCGCCAATAGGCGATCCCAGGGCAGTTGCAGCGGGCTGCGGCGGTAGGCGGGGAAAACGCCACATAGCTTGCGCACCCAGCGGATCTGGGCCAGCTCCACCCCCTGGTAGGCTGGCAGCAGCCGGCAGTAATCCCGCCAGAGCTGCTCTAGACTAGGCCGCCGGGGATCCCGGTCGCAGTAGGTAAAAAGATAGGTGGTGCGCCCATCGCGGGCAGGGAAAGCTTCCCAAAAGGGCTGGTAGCCGTTCTGGGCTGGGGTAAAGCTGTAGAAGAGATCTCCCGTGGGTTGGTCGGGCAGCCCCTGGGCACAGGATCCCACCACCAGACAGACGCTGTCCGGCGGCTGCCCTTGGCGGGCCTGGGCCACGATGGGGGAGCGGTGCCCCATGGCATCCACCAGCAGTTGAGCACGGATCTGTCCCTTGGTGGTCTGGAGGCAGATCCCATCGGGGTGAACGGTGGCACTTTGAAAGGCAGTCTGCTCCCACACTTGGCCCCCCCAGGCCAGGAAATGCTGCTTGAGGAACTCCAGGAGGCTGACTGGATCCACGCCCACATTCAGCACTCCCTCCACCCACCAGTGGGGGCCCTCCCCAAAGCCAATCCGCCCCCTCGGGTAGTGGGTAACCTGGACTGCCTCCCACTCGGGCGGGGTAAGCAGCTCCAGCTCTAACAACACCTGCAGCTCCTGGTGTGAGGTGTTCCACTCCTGCTCCCGACCCCGCAGGATCCCGCGCTCCAGCAGGATCACCCGCCAGCCCCGCTTGGCCAAAGCCGCCCCCAGAAGGATCCCCAAGGTGCCGCCGGCAATCACCACATCGGCATCCCAGGATTGGCTGCCCAAACGAGCGGAAGAAGGGTGAACCACTGCCGGGGGCAGTTCCGCCTGCGGCTGCCGCAGGGATCCCCACCAGCGATCCAAGGTGGGCAGGGCTTCTGGCGGGGGGACAACTTCAGCCATCGGCAGGAGGAACCCACAAGACCATCCTCTTCACCCTAAATCAAGCCCCGACTTTTGAGGCGACAGTGGAGCAAAAGCAGCGTATCCGCCTCGCCGACATTGCCCGGAAACAACACCACCGGCAGGTTGGGAAAGCGGGGATGATCGGACGGGGTGATCACCATCGAGATCCCAGGGTAGACTTGCCCCAGCAGACGCACCGCCGGCAAGTTGAGGCCAACGCTGAGGGTGTCGTTGGAGGTGATGCCGCCCTTGCTGATGAGATAGCCGATCCCTTCTGGCAGCCCCTGCACCACACCCATCAACAACCGGGAAACCTTCTGTCCAAAAGCTAGGCGCATTTCTACGGCGTCCTTTTCGAACGTCAGTTCCTCTCGGCTGGTGTAGACCACCGGCGTCAGACCCTGCTCATAGGCGCTGTGAACTTGGGCCAGGATCCCAGGCAGCAGCTCCGCGTCGGGATCCAATAGTCGCCTCACCTTCACCTCGATGCCTTGGGTTTCAGGCTCCTGCAGAAGGCGGGCCAACTGCTGGCTGGACTTTTGCACATGGGATCCCACGATCACCACCCCCGGTTGAGAGGAGCGAACAAACTGCCCCATCTGTTCCGGGGGAACGGGTTGTGGCGGCAACTGGGCCAGAGCCGTCAGGAGGCTGGCGGCACTGCGAAACAAAAAGCGTTTGCCTTGAGAGGCTGCCGCCAAAACATCTTGGGCAAACCGATCCAGATCCGCTTGAGTTTCTCCATCCACTACACAGCAGATATTCCCCTGCAAGGCCAGCAGCCGCGGCAAACAGCCAGAGCGAATCTGCTCCAGGGTAAATCGCTCCACTTGGTCAGCCCGGATCCGCCCCTGTGTTTTCTCCTGTACATAAGCGGGCAAATAGCTGTGGTGGTAGGCAAACACCGAGTCGCGGGCAAACTCCGTCTCATGCACCGGGATCCAGCGGCCCTCCACCCGCAGGTAATGGGTGCTCTGCCGCGTGATGCGCCCCCCTTCAAAAAAAGCCGGCACCAGAAAATGAGCATCGAAGGGCCCCAGCTCCGCTGCCATCACATCGGTTTCCAAGGGGTAGTGCCCCCGCAAAGTCGAGTCGGAGCGGCTAACAAAAAGGGCCCGCTCCCACCCCAGCTCCCCCATGGCCTGCTTGAGGGCCCGGCAGACCGACCGCGTCACCTCTTCGGCCTTGGCCGGCGGCAGGGATCGGGTGTTGGTGAGGATAAAGCGAATTGGCGAGCTATCCTGCAACCCCAGCTTCAAGGTCTCCGGATCCCAGCGGGTGAGGAGCAAGCAACTGTGAACGGTTTGGGATCCGGTGGGATCATCGTCCAACACAATGATGGGGGGAAGAGCCATGAGACCGTCTCAATGACA
The DNA here is from genome assembly GCF_047461635.1 of Synechococcus sp. W55.2. Taxonomy (NCBI): domain Bacteria; kingdom Bacillati; phylum Cyanobacteriota; class Cyanophyceae; order Synechococcales; family Synechococcaceae; genus Synechococcus; species Synechococcus sp. W55.2. The sequence goes on from NZ_JANSHM010000002.1 coordinate 81,376, forward strand.
AAGCAACCCGAGAACTCCAGAGGACGAATCCCCCTCAGAGGGCAACCGCTATTTTCATCTTCCCCCAAGTTGGCCATCTTCCCTGCCCCTATTCCAGGCGAAGTTTGCCATGATTGAGATCAGCTGGCTCTGGTGATCCAAAACAACTGCAACCCTTCCCCCCCCTGCCCACATCCATGGGAGAAAGCCATGGGGCAAGCTGAGCTGCAACTTCAGATTAAGCGGATTCAGCAGGATGTGCTGCGTATGGGGGCATTAGTGGAAAAATCGGTGGTCTTGGCCCAGCAGGCCCTGTTTGAACAGAACTTGGCCGCCGCCGAACAGGTGATCGCCCAAGACAAGCAAATTGACCGTTTTTATCGTCAAATCGAGAAAGACTGTATTAACTTGATCGCCTTGCGCTCCCCGGTGGCGCGGGATCTGCGCTGGATCAGTACCCTGATGCAACTGGTGCGGGATCTGGAGCGGATTGGCGACTACGCCAAAGATTTGGCCGAAGTGGCCCTGCGCTTGGTCATGTACCCGCCGCCCCCGGAGCTGGGTCGTATTCAGGTGATGATGCAGCGTTGCCAGAAAATGCTCAGCCACAGCCTGGTGGCCCTGACGGAATTGGATGCTGACCTGGGCCGACAACTGAAGCGGGAAGACGACGCCGTTGATGAAGATTACACTAACCTTTACAATACGTTGGCGCAGCAGTCTGACATTCGCGGATCGGTCGAGCCTATTCTATTGATGTTGCTGGCGATCCGTTACCTGGAGCGTCTGGCCGACCACAGCACCAACATCGGTCAGCGGGTAGCTTTTATCGTCACCGGCCAGCGTGACTAATGCCAATGGGTTGGGTCTTGTGATGTCTTAACCCCTCTTCTTCTCTCCTCTTTTGCCAATACCCAAAATGGACTTCTCTCGAATTTTTCAGCATTTTCTCTCTCAGCCTCCCGATCAATTGACCGACAAAGATACTCTTCTTGCTCTCTTGCAGTCCGCCGATCCAGAAGCGCCGGAAATGCTGGAGATTGCCCTCGATGGCCTGGTGCGGGCTGGGTTTCTGGAACGATCCGGGGATCCACCCCGTTATCGGCGCAAGCCGGACGAATCTTTGGTGGTGGGGCGTTTGCGCTGTTCCAGCAAAGGCTTTTGCTTCGCCATTCGGGACGAGCCGGGGGTAGAGGATGTGTACATCCACGGCAGCAACCTCAGCGGCGCTTGGAATGGGGATCAGGTGTTGGCACGGGTCACCAAAGATGGCAACCGTCGCCGCAGCCCTGAGGGAGAGGTGGTGGCCGTTGTGGAGCGGGCCAATTCTGCCCTGGTGGGTCGCCTCAAACAGACGGAACAGGGTTTTCGGGTGGTGCCCTTGGACGACCGGCTGCTGTTCGAGCTGGCCCTGACGGAGGGATCCCCTGTCGAGCTGGCGGAAGGTCGGGTGGCCTATGTGGAGGTGAATCGCTACCCGCTGGGGGATCTGCCCCCAACCGGAACCATTCGCAAAATTTTGGGCGACGGCCCAGAGGCCTCCATCGATGCAGATTTGGTCTGTTGCAAGTACGACCTACCGCAGGAGTTTCCCGCTCCAGTGTTGGAGGCAGCAGCAGCTCTGCCCAAAAAGCTCAGCCGCTCTGACCAAAAGGGCCGCCGCGATCTGCGCGATTGGTTTTGCATCACTTTGGAGCCTTTGGATCTGCAGCATCCCCACGGCTTGGAACCCAACGTGGCCGTCTCCCTACAACGGCAGGAGGATAACCACTGGCTGCTGGGGATCCACATTGCCGACGTAGCCCACTGGCTGGATCCCGACCACCCCTTGGAGCAAGAGGCTCAGCAGCGGACGGCCACCGTCTACCTCGATACGATGGTGCTGCCTCTCTTTCCGCCGGAGGTGCACAACCGCCTGGCTCTGTTGCCACAGCAGGAGCGCTTGGCCTATTCACTGCTAGTGACCCTCGACCCAGAAGGGGTGGTACAAAACTTCGAGATTTACCCCAGCCTGGTGCAATCGCGGGCTCACCTGTCCTATGGTCAGGTGCAGGCTCTTTTGGCCACCACCGCCGACTTGGGCCCCGACGAAGAAGTGCCGGAGTTGATGGCCCTGCTGCAAAACCTGCTGCGCCTTAGCCAGATCCTACGGGCCAAACGTCACCAGGCGGGGGGATTTGACCTGCCCCTGTTGGATTTGCTCACTCCCCACTCTGCCGATGAAAGCGGCTACGGCCCCCTCTTGATCAGCGATCGCCTCGCCGCCCATGCCCTGATGACGGAAATTCTCCTGCTGGCCAACCAAATCCTGGGCCACCATTTGCGCCAGTTGGGGATCCCTGCTTTGGCCCGCGTGCAGCCTGCCCCTGCCGCCGAGGCCCTGCAGAGCTTTTTGCGCCTGGCCAATGCCATGAAGCTGGATCTGAATTTGCAAGATCCCGCTGTCGTAACTCTGGCGGACTGGCAGCGGATTTGTGCCCGCATCACCGCTCCCGATGTGTTGGCCTCTGGCGCGAGCCCGGCCTTGGTGGCGCAGATGCTGGCCACCTTGCCCCCGGTCGAGTATCGTCTCCAGCCTCTGGAAGAGCAACTCGGCCATTTTGGGTTGGGCCTCAAAGAACCCTACGCCACCTTTACGGCCCCCTTGCGCCGCTATGCCGACTTGCTCAATTTGCGTGCCCTGCACCTGGCCCTGAGCAAAGGACGCGAGCGCCGCAGCTCTCGCTCCAAAACCGTGGTGGATCTGCACGGCCCCAGCGGCTACGGCCAAATCGACTGGCAGGTGTTGCCGCCCAAGGTGCAGGAGGAATGGCAGGCGTTTCTCCAGGCGCAACTGCCCAAAATTCAGGAGGGGTACCGGATCCGGCAGCAGGCGGAGCGGGAGCTGATGGGCCTGAAGCGCTCTGAGTTCATGCAAAAGCACCTGGGAGAGGTGTTCCCCGGCCTGATCATCGGCGTCCAGAACTACGGCTTTTTTGTCCAGGTGGATCCCATCTTGGCGGAAGGCTTGGTGCGGGTGAGCACCCTGAAAAACGATTGGTACGAGTACCGCAGCCGTCAGCAGGCGCTGGTGGGACGCAAGAGTCGGCGCCAGTTTCGCCTGGGGGATCGGGTGGAGGTGCAGATTAAGAACGTGGATTACTACCGCCAACAAATTGACCTGGCGGTAATCGGGGAAGGCCGTCCCTACGAAGAAGAAGAATAAGGCGGGGATCCCTCCATAGGCTGAGGCTGGGGAGGGCGGTTGTTGCGAACTCTGGCTCTGGCAAAATAGGCGATACCTAGATCAGGAAGATCCTACCGGAGCTTCCGGCACCCAGCTCTACTGCCCCGAAAGAGTCCAGGGTGCTTCCTGTGTCTGTATTGCCTTCCTATACTGAGTAGCAAAGCTCTGCCGAACTCCTATGCAGCCCACCAATCCCAACCAATTTACCGAAAAAGCTTGGAGCGCCATTGTCCAATCCCAAGATGTGGCCCGGCGGCACCAGCAGCAACAGTTGGAAACCGAGCATTTGCTGATCTCCCTTCTGGATCAAGAGGGGGGGCTCACCCAAACCCTCCTGCAACGGGCAGGTATCGATCCGAGGCTGGTGCGGGATAAAGTGGAAAGCTTCATCAACCAGCAGCCCAAGTTGGCGCGGGTGGATCAGCTCTACTTGGGTCGCGGCCTGGAAACCACCCTGGATCGGGCCGAGGAGTTTCGCAAAGAGTACGGCGATGATTTCATCTCGGTGGAGCACTTGTTTTTGGGATCCCTGCAAGATGAGCGGGTGGGCAAGCGGGTCTTGGCACCCCTGGGCCTGACGGTAGAGCGCCTCAAACCGGTCATCAAAGAGGTGCGAGGCAAACAGCGGGTCACCGACAAAAACCCCGAATCCCGCTACGAAGCCCTGGAGCGCTATGGCCGCGATCTCACCCAGGCGGCTCGCGAAGGGAAGCTGGACCCGGTGATCGGGCGAGATGACGAGATCCGCCGCGTCATTCAGGTGCTCTCCCGCCGCACCAAAAACAACCCCGTCCTCATCGGCGAACCCGGCGTGGGGAAAACAGCCATTGTGGAGGGCCTAGCCCAGCGCATCAACCGGGGAGATGTGCCGGAGTCTCTGAAAAACCGGCGAGTCATTGCTCTGGACATGGGCGCTCTCATTGCCGGGGCCAAGTACCGCGGGGAATTTGAAGACCGCCTCAAAGCTGTGCTCAAAGAGGTCACTGAATCCGAAGGCCAGATCATCCTCTTCATCGACGAGTTGCACACCGTTGTCGGCGCCGGGGCCGGCGAAGGGGCCATGGATGCCGGCAACTTGCTCAAACCCATGCTGGCGCGGGGCGAGTTGCGCTGTATCGGCGCCACCACCCTGGATGAATACCGCAAGCACATCGAAAAAGATGCGGCCCTAGAACGCCGCTTTCAGCCGGTGTACGTGGATCAGCCTTCGGTGGAAGATACCATCTCCATCCTGCGCGGCCTCAAAGAGCGCTACGAGCTGCACCATGGGGTGAAAATCAGCGACTCCGCCTTGGTGGCGGCAGCGGTGCTCTCCAACCGCTACATCTCCGAGCGCTTCCTGCCCGACAAAGCCATCGACCTGGTGGACGAGGCGGCGGCCAAGCTGAAGATGGAGATCACCTCCAAGCCCGTCGAGCTGGACGAGATCGACCGGCGCATCATGCAACTGCAGATGGAGGAGCTCTCCCTGAAAAAAGAAGATGATGCTGCCTCTAGAGATCGCCTCAGCAAAATTGAGCAGGAGCTGGCCAACCTGACGGAGCGACAACGGGAGTTGAATGCTCGCTGGCAATTTGAAAAAGAGGCTATCGAACGCCTGCAAAGCCTTAAAGCCGAGCGGGACGCCGTCAAGCTTCAAATCGAACAGGCTGAACAAAAATATGACCTCAACCGCGCTGCCGAGCTTAAGTACGGCAGGCTGATGGAATTGGAGCGGCAAATCCAAGAGCAGGAGGCTCACCTGGCCAAGCTGCAGACCAACGGCGAGCCGCTGCTGCGGGAGCAAGTGACTCCTGAAGATATCGCTGAGATCGTCTCCCGCTGGACCGGGATCCCAGTCACCAGCCTGATGGAGTCGGAAAAGCAGAAGCTGCTGCGCCTGGAAGCCCATTTGCACCAGCGGGTGGTGGGCCAAGACGAGGCGGTAGCCGCCGTAGCGGCAGCCATTCGGCGCGCCCGGGCCGGCATGAAGGATCCCAATCGCCCCATCGGCTCTTTCCTGTTCATGGGGCCCACTGGCGTGGGGAAAACCGAGCTGGCCCGTGCTTTGGCGGAGTTCCTCTTCGACACTTCCGAGGCGATGGTGCGCATCGACATGTCCGAGTATATGGAGAAGCACTCGGTCTCCCGTTTGGTGGGGGCCCCTCCGGGCTATGTGGGCTACGAGGAAGGGGGGCAACTCTCAGAAGCGGTGCGGCGACGCCCCTACTCGGTGGTGTTGTTTGACGAGGTGGAAAAAGCCCACCCTGATGTCTTCAACATCCTGCTGCAGGTGCTGGACGATGGCCGCATCACCGACTCCCAGGGGCGGACGGTGGACTTCAAAAACACCATCATCATCATGACCAGCAACATCGGCAGCGACCTCATCCTGGAAATTGGGGCCGATGAAAGCCGCTACGAGGAGATGAAAACTCAGGTGCTGGCCATGCTGCGGCACCACTTCCGACCGGAGTTCCTCAACCGGGTGGACGAGCTGATCATCTTCCACGCCCTCACCAAAGAGCAAATTCGCCAGATTGTCGGCCTGCAAATGCAGCGGGTGGAAAAGCTGCTGGCAGATCAGCAAATCGAGATCCTGCTCACCGAAGAAGCCAAGGACTACCTGGCAGAGGTGGGCTACGACCCAGTGTTCGGGGCCCGTCCCCTGAAGCGGGTGATCCAGCGGGAGATCGAAAATCCCATTGCCACCAAGCTGCTGGAAAACGAGTTCCTACCCGGCGACCGCATTTTGGTGGATGTAGCCAACGAGCGGTTGATCTTCCGCAAGATCGGCTCTCAGCCCAGCCAAGAGCCGCCGGCGGCTGTGGCCGTCAGCTAAGTCGGGGTCCTTCCGTCAAAGCGTAATCACTTGGTCAGGTGGGTTGTCCTTCAAGGCCTCGTAGAGGTCAGGGAAACAGCCCACCTGCACTCCTTTGACGACGTTTTTGGGAACGCACCGAGCTGGCTCTCTGCGCCCGCGTCCTTGAGCGTCGCACCAGCGGGGTTCCCCTTCGGCTAGGTTGCGCTCCAGAGCGCACATGTCACACATCATCAGCAGGATGTTTTGCTCTTGGGCAACTTTGGCCAAGCGCTCGCCAATGGGATCCCCCTGCCGCAAAACAAAGCAGTTGTCGTCGAAAAAGAACATGCCCACCACCTGCGCTCCATGCACCCCTGCTTCTAGCTGGGGCAGGATCATCTGGCCCAACTTATAGGTGCCGCAGCGAGGGTGAGTGAACACGTAGGCAACTTTCATGAGGCTCCCTTGCCGTTTTCAATTTTGATTATCAGTAATTATCAATTATCATTTTTAGAGTAACACGAGTTTCTGGGCCAGAGTTGCCGGACCCAGCAGGCCGAGGTGTGTGGTGATCGGCAAACCAGCCTGAGACCGTTCCTGATGCTTTTGCGCCATCCCGCCCTCAGGCCTGGCTTCTCTCCCACAAAGGGAGAGGGAAGCTAGGATAGGCTACTGCGCCACTTCTGTCCTGCTGCTATCGGAAGCCCTTGCGGGATAGCAGGGATCCCTGGCTAGCGCTGAAACTGAAGAGCCTTTCCCCGCACCGAGGGATCCACCTGGCCGTTTTGAAAGGCAATCTGTCCGCCCACGATCGTGACTAGGGGCCAGCCCACCAATTCCCAGCCCTCGAAGGGACTCCAGCCGCATTTGGTCAGCAGCTCTTCCCGCCGCACCGGTTTGGGTGTGTGGCGATCCACCAGCACCAGGTCGGCGTCGTAGCCCACCTGCAGCCGCCCTTTGTTGGGGATCCGGTAGAGGCGGGCCGGCGCCTCACACATCCACTGCACCACCTGCGCCAGCGTGCAGCGGCCCTGCTGCGCTGCAGTCAGCATCAGGGGCAAGGCCGTCTCTACTCCCGGCATACCCGAGGGGGAGTGGGGGTAGGGCTGAGCCTTTTCTTCCAGAGTATGGGGGGCATGGTCAGTGGCAATGCAATCCAGGATCCCGTCCTGCAGCCCCTGCCACAGTTGCTCCGAATTGGGGGGATCCCGCAGGGGGGGGTTCATCTGGGCCAGGGATCCCAGCCGGGCGTAATCGGCGGTGCTGAGCAGCAGGTGCTGAGGGGTCACTTCTGCCGTCACCCAGGCCGGCTTGTGCTGGCGCAGCAGTTCCACCTCTAGGCCGGTGGAGAGGTGCAAAATGTGCAGCCGATGGCGGTAGCGGGTGGCTAAGTCCAAAGCCCGCCGTGATGCGATCAGGGCCGATTCCTCGTCCTGAATTTGCGAGTGAACGGCTACATCTGTGCGTCCGGCAAACAGGGCCTTACGGGCTTTGATGCGAGACAGATCTTCAGCATGGACGGCAATTAAGAAGTTGGGATCCGTTTCCCCGAAAATCCGCTCCAGCGCCGCCTGATCATCCACCAACAGGGGCCCATGCATGGATCCCATGAAGATTTTGATGCCACAGGCTCCCTGCACCGTTTGCAACTCTTCTAAGTTATCGGCAGTGGCCCCGATGAAAAAGCCGTAATTGACCACACACTTGCTGCCTGCACGGGCCAACTTGTCATCCAGCGTCGCTTGGTCAATCGTCAGCGGGTCGGTGTTGGGCATCTCCAAAAAGCTGGTCACCCCGCCCCGGGCACAGGCCCAGGATCCCGTCTGCAGGTCTTCTTTGTGCTCGCGGCCAGGCTCGCGAAAGTGAACTTGCGGATCGATCACCCCCGGCATCAAGGTATGGCCCTCGGCGTCGATGACCTTGGCCACCCCTTCTGGCGAGAGGTTTTGGCCGATTTGGGCAATGCGCCCCTCCCGCACCAGCACATCCCCCCGCCAGGGATCCCCTTCCGGCACCAGCAGCTCAGCATTTCGGATCAGCAAATCTCCAGACAAAGCTCCGCCCTCCCCCAAAGGCGCTCTCAAGATAAAGACTATTGACTTGGCTCCGCCAGCACAGCCGCATCTGGATCCACTGACAGATGGGCGATCAGCCGATCCACCAACCGCGAGAGGGTTGCCTGTTCTTCTGGGCTGAGACAGCCGTAGGTTTGCTCCCGCAACTGCCAAATCAGAGGGGGTAAAACGTCTTTCAGCTCCTCCCCTGCAGGTGTGAGGTAGACCCGCCAAATCCGCCGATCCTCAGGATCTCGCTGCCGCCGGATCAGCTAGAAATTGTAGGAGCCCCGCACTGTACCCGTAGGTTCAGTGTTGGGAGGAATGCTATAATAATACTGCGGACACCAGAAACGGTTGTTTAAGGCACTGGTAACGGTCGATTGGGGGTGCTGTAAACCACCCCAGAGGCTCGTGGTTGGCTTGCTAACTGCAGGGCTACTAAAAGCTCGCTCCGTACCGCCTAGCGGTTGGTGTCGGGTAGTTTACGCCAAAAGGCTCCAAATGAGACTGCAACTTCCGCCGCACCAATTGAGACAACAGCCGAATGCGGTAGCCCAGGGAGTTGGGGGCGAGAATGTCATGCCACCGTTCCAGGAAAGCCTGCTTTTCCGATTGAACCATCTCCCCGGTTTGACTGTTTCCCATCGGCGGCCTGGAATGCTCGGAATCTAAATCGCCCTATTTTATCTCTTACTGAGGAGAAGGAGAGAAGGAGCTTACGGTTTGCCGAGAAGGTTGTGTGATCTGCAGTACGGCCTAGCCCTTGCACAGCCAACAGACGATCTGCGGCCATTACAGTTGCAAAAGATATCCATAAAGATATCCATCAGGCCATACAACATTTTTTGGCTACCCATCAGCTAGAAATTGCAGGAGCCCCGCACTGTACCCGTAGGGTCGGTGCCGGGAGGAATGCTAATACTGCGGACACCAGAAACGGTTGTTTAAGGCACTGGTAACGGTCGTTCACCTACGGTGGCGCGTAGCGCTTTGGGGCTGCTGTAAACCACCCCAGAGGCTCGTGGTTGGCTTGCTAACTGCAGGGCTACTAAAAGCCCGCTCCGTACCGCCTAGCGGTTGGTGTCGGGTAGTTTACGTCACAGCCGACTGGGATCCCTGACAAGCAAAAGATGGGCTTGCCTTGGCCGGAGTCGATAACGCTGGAAAAGGCTGGCACAGAGATTTGCCAAGGCAGTTCGGATGGCACTAGAGTAGCGTCAAGTCTTTTGCCAGCCTGTTGTCCTTTGCAAGTGTCTTTGTGAGGTCATCATGCCGCTTATCCCACAGGGGTTGCGCCCCCATCGTCGTCTCCTCTGGGCAGGGATCCCGTTAGCTGGTGCTTTGGCCTTGGGGGCCTGCTGGAGCAACCCCACAGGTGCTGAAGTCGAGTCTCCCACATTGACTCAGAATCCCTTCCCCCCCATCCCCACTCCACCGCCGCCGCTGCCTTCCCCAAGTGGGACTCCGGGCCTTCCCCCTTGGTGGCCCCGCGCCCAATCGCCGCAGTGGGAAGATTCTCCTTACGCTTCGGTCTTGTCCGGCTTTTTGCAAGGATTGGCGGCCCAAGGGGGAGCGCTCTCTCAACAGGGGATCCTGCTCTGGACGCCGGAAGGGGAGCTGTTGGCGGAGCATGGGCTGGATCGACCTTTGCCGGTGGGAGCCTTGGATCAGTTGGCCATCAGCTTGATGGCCCTGGAGACTTGGGGTTACGAGCATCGCTTTGAGACCCGCTTCTACACCACAGGCCATCGGTTGGGCCATCGCTTGACGGGAGATTTGATCCTGGTGGGTGGCGGGGATCCCTATTTCACGGAAGCGAATGTGGCAGAGCTGGCCCGCCATTTGCATAGCCTCAACATTCGCCAGATCGACGGGGATGTGAAGGTGTTGCCCCCCTTCCGTTTGCTGGGCCAACCCGATCCTTTGGGCGGCGCTCAGCGTTTGGCAGAACTCCTCAGCAATACTCAACAACCCCATCCGGTTGTCATTCGCGGCTCGGTGTCAGTCCTAACAGCCCTCCCCGCGGACGCCCACTGCCTGGCCAGCTACACCTCGCTACGGCTGGGATCCCTGTTGCAGATCCTCAATGGCAGCAACGACCGAGCCATGGCAGAAGCCCTGTTGGCGGAACTGGGGGGCGAAACAGCCCTGCTGGAGTACCTGCGGCAGCGGTTGGTGGCTCAGCCCATTTCCCGCCTGGATTCCCAAATGGCCCCCGCCGAGCAAGACATTCGCCTGGGGCAAAGAGGGCGAGCGCTGTACCTTTCCCCCCGCGCCCTAGCTCATCTCTGGGAACACCTGGTAGATTTCACAGATGGGGATCCGACTCGGATCTTGCCTAGAGCGGGCACTGGCCACAGCACCCTGCGGGCGCGCACCTTGCCCCCAGGCACGGCTGCTCAGGTGGGATCCGCTGCGGATCGGCTGATGACGATGGGGCAGCTGCCGAATGGCATCCACTTTGTCCTGCTCAACCAAGGTCCTGACCTGGGCATTTTGCGCCAGCAACAGGATCAGTTTCTGCAGGATGTGGTGGCCATTTCTGAGCCTCTCCGCCGCTAATGCTGACCTCAATTCGAACTTAATTTGAGATACAGCTCTCCCCCCACTTTCCCCATAGGAGGCGGAAGCTCAAGACCCCAGAGCCCCACAGGTTAGGAACAGGGTCAATTCATTTAAGAATGAGACGGCCCTGCAGCTAAGAAGGCATGGAGGTAGACCTCAGGAGGAAGCTTAGACCTGAGAGAGAGTCATAGGGTATGTCCAGGAAGGGAGCAGTTGCACGGATGAACAAGGTTAGTCGTGCAACAGTTTATCGCTGGCTGAACCGAGAAGACCTGAGGCCGACAAAAGTCAAGACCCGCAAGCGCAAGATAGACTCGGCTGCCCTGCAGCAAGACGGAGACCAGTACCCAGAAGCTCGACTGAAGGATAGAGCCCGGTCTGGCGTCCAACCCGTCCTGCCAGCGGGACGGAGTCCTCGCGCTATTGACTGTGCTCTTGAGAATGAGAAGGTGAAAGTAGCACAAAAAAAGAGTTATGGTCATTTCAATTAAACCAGGAGACTGCGCCCACACCTAAAACTTTGAATGCACGGGGCCATAGGGCTTTTCTCAATGGCCCAGGCAATGGCTCAGGCGTCTCACCCTAACCTGAAATGACTACCCGAAATGACCATAAGTACCTGTTTTTCTCCGACAATTGACTTTTGCTGCTGATGCAAACTCTTTGGCAGACCATCGCCCAGCACCTTTCAGAAGCAACAGGGGATCCCATCCAGCCCCTACAGTATCGTTCTGTGGGCGGAGGCAGCATCAACGCCACCTATCGGTTTTCCTGCGCTTCCCAAAGCCCTCTTGCAGAAGGGGTAAAAGACTACTTCGTCAAATTGGCCCGTGGGGGAGAAAGGGCGCTGGAGATGTTTGCAGCGGAAGCTGCGGGCTTGCGAACCCTGGCGGCTGCCCAGGCCATTCGCGTACCTCAGCCCATTGTCTGGGGATCCGTAGGAGAGCAGGCCTACTTGGTGCTGGAATACCTGGAGCTAACCTCGCCCCGTCCGCACACTGCGGGTTTGTTGGGATCCCAGTTGGCCCAGTTGCACCGCACCCTATCCCCCAACGGCAGCTACGGTTGGGAGCGCGACAACACCATCGGCTCTACGCCTCAGATCAACAGTTGGCGGCAGAATTGGCCGGATTTTTATCGGGAACAGCGGCTGCTCTACCAGGTGAAATTGGCTTGCCAACAGGGGTATCGCGGCACGTGGGTGGCCCAAGCCGAACGGGTAATGGCGGAGCTGGAAGCCTTTTTTCAGGACTACAGGCCAGAACCCGCTCTGTTGCATGGAGATCTGTGGGGCGGCAACTACGGGGCCTTGCCCGATGGATCCCCAGTGATTTTCGATCCGGCCACCTACTACGGGGATCGGGAGACGGATCTGGCGATGACAGAACTGTTTGGCGGCTTTCCGCCGGAGTTCTATCGGGCTTATCAGCAGACCTATCCTTTGGATAAGGGATATCCTCACCGCAAGCCCCTCTACCAGCTCTACCACTGGCTCAACCATCTCAACCTGTTTGGAGAGGGCTACCTAGGCTCGGTGCAGCGGGCTTTGCAGCAGTGTTTGCAATTTCTTGGATAAACCGTATGGTTGTTCAGGTTAAGATGAGACGCCTGGGCTACTGATCGCGCCAGCGGGACGGAGTCCTTGAAAAACCTTCTAACCCCCTGCATTATTGCTCCGCAACGCTATTGCTATGCCTACGGCACCCTGACGGGAACCGCAACGCTGACGCGAAGACGCGACCAACGGTTTAGGTGTGGGCACAGTGTTCTGAGTTTGAGTGGAAATGACGATATGTCCATTCCCAAGCCGTTCGCGCCAGTGGGACAGAGTCCTTGGGGGGTAGCTCCCTCTGGGAGAGAAGCTGGGGGTGAGGGGGATCTGTCTCGAAGTAAACTGATCTGAAACGGCTAGGGGGTCTTCTCCGGCGAGGATTCCCCTGCCATGACCACAGCCCCCATGTCCCCCAACAGGCGCGACTGGTTGCGCAATACTCCCAGCAAATTGAGCCGGCTGGCCCGTCGCACAGGATCCGGATCCATCACCAGAACGGCTTCAAAAAACTGGGCTACCTGAGGGGCTGCCGCTTGCAGAGCTTCCACCAAGGGAACAAAATCTCCCCGTAAGGCCGGCTCCACCCCCAGACGATAGATTTTCTGGCAAGCCTCGTACAACTCCCTTTCTGCCGCCTCCTGCAACTGACCGGGATCCACGGCGGCTGCCGGATCCACCACGGCGTAGTCCAAGTCCCCTTGGGCTGCCAGGCGGGCGCAGCGATTGAGGGTGGGATAGAGATCCGCCAATTCCCCGGTGGCCCGCAGGTGCTGCAGGTACTCCGCCCGCAGCAAAGTCAAGGGCAGGTTGCCCAGGGCCCGCATGGTGAGCTCGGCCTTCTGGGGATCCTCCGCTTTGACCGACTCGGGATCCCCCACCACGGCCCTGACCAAGTCGTAATCAATCCGTTTTTCCTCCTGCAAAAGGGTCTGTATCCGTTGGGCCAAAAACTCCTGCAAGGCTCGCAAGGTGTGGACATCGCCAAAGGCATAGTCCTGCACCACGCTCTGCAACAGCAAGTTGAAGTCAAAAGTCCAGCCGGCATCCCAGGCAACCAGCACCAGGCTGTTGGCGGCCCGCCGCAGGGCAAAGCGATCCGAGGAGCCGGTGGGGATCCGCCCCAAGCGAAACATGCCCACCAAGGTATCCAGGCGATCTGCCCAGCCCACCACCCGCCCCGTCAGTGCTGTGGGCAAAGCGTCCCCCGCTCCCAAAGGCCAGTAGTGTTGCTCAATCCCCTCGGCTACCGCCTCCGGTTCCCCATCCTGCCGAGCGTAGTCGGCCCCCATGATCCCCTGCAGCTCCGGGAACTCGTACACCATTTGGGTAACCAGATCCGCCTTGCACAGGTAAGCCGTGCGATCCACCAGCGCCTGCTCCTGGGGATCCAAGTTCAGGGCAGCGGCAATGAGGCGGCTGATGTGGCGGATGCGCTCCACCTTGTCCCGCATGGATCCCAGCCCTTCGGCAAAAGTAACCGCCTGCAGGCGTTCCACCCGCTGCGCCAAGGGGATCCGCCGATCCTCCTCGTAGAAAAAGCGGGCATCCGCCAGGCGCGCCCGCACCACACGGCTGTTGCCTGCCCCGATCCGCTCCGATTGCCGGGGGTCGCCGTTGGAGATGGTGATGAAATAGGGCAGCAATTTTCTGGGATCCCGGCCATCCCGTACTGGGAAGTAGCGCTGGTGAGTGATCATCACCGTCTCGATCACCGCAGGGGGCAAGCGCAAAAACTCTGGCTCAAAGCGCCCCAAAACCGCCGTCGGCCACTCCACCAAGTGCACCACCTCCCGCAGCAAAGGAGCAGGGATTTGGGCTTCCCCATTCACTTGCCTGGCCAGCTTGGTTACCTCGGCCTGAATGTACGCTTCCCGCACTGCCGGATCGGGGCTGACCCCCGCCTCTTGCATTTGCTGAACGTAGCTCTCGGCCCGCTCCAGAGTGACCTGCTGGGATCCCAAAACGCGGTGCCCCCGGCTCACCCGCCCCGCCACCAAGCCCGGCATGGAATTGTCCTCGTGGGTCGGCAGCAGCAAAGGCAGCACCTGATCATCCCAAAGGGAGACCAGCCAGCGGATGGGGCGCGGAAACTTCAGATCCCCGCAGGCCCAGCGCATCAGCCGTTCACCACTCAAGTTGGTAATCCAGGCGGGTGCCAGTTCCTGGAGCACAGCTGCTGTTGGCCGGCCTCGCACCCGCTGCACCGCAAACACAAAGGATCCCTTGCCCACTTGCCGGATTTCCAGGCTGCCGGGATCCACCCCTTGTTTTTGGGCAAATTTTTCCCCGGCAGGGGTGAGCTGGCCATCTTGGTAGGCGACCTGAACCGGCGGCCCCTTCACCTCCAAAGTGCGATCCGGCTGCTGGGTGGGCAACCCCTGCAACAGAACCGCCAGGCGGCGCGGCGTACCGAAAAGCTGCATCTGCTCCGCTTGCAAATGGGCCTCCGCCAAAGAGGCCGGGATCCCGGTTCGCCACTGCTCCAGAGCCGAATCCACAAAACTGGCTGGGAGCTCTTCACAGCCGACTTCTAGCAAATAGGCAACCATACTCCTGTGCTCCGCAGGGCACTATCCCCACTTCCTCAATCAACATAGTCTATGGCTCTGGGCCTCCCTTCTGGCTCACGACTGCTCCGAACCTGGGGTATCCCAGTTTACCAGGGGAGCCGGGGCGTCGTTGAGACAAGAGCTCCAGTCCGCCAGACAACACCCCAATGCCATCCCTGTCAAGTGGGCTCTGCGGCCGCCAGAACCCCATCTCCTTGGCGCAAGGGATGAGCTGAATCCCGCGGCAAATGCGCCACGATGATGGGAAGGCTGGGTCGGTTGCGGGCGATGGTCTCCGGCTCTCGGCCCAGGCGCGACCGGTTGCCGGTTTCACTGGGAATCAACACCAACACATCTCCCGGCTGCAGCGCTTTAAAGACTTCCGCCACCACCCCCCCCTGCACCCGCTGAACCGGCAGGTGAGCATAGCTTTCTGCCACCAAGGCTGGGGAGCGTTCCCGCCCAGGTCGGGTTTGCACCAGCAGGATCTGCAAACCCGCTTTCAATTCGCCGGCCAGCGTCTGCGCCAGCCCAATGGTCTGCTGCAGGGATCCGGGAGAGACCTCCAGCTCCGGTGCAACCAAGAGGATGCGGCGCGCCGTCTCGATGGGTACCGGAAACCGCGTAATCAAGACTGGGATCCCCACCTGCCGCACCACCGCGTCAATGATGCTGCCGAAAAAGTTCTCCGCATAGGTGGAGTAGCCCTTCCAGCCCAGGATCACCAAGGTCGCCTGCCGTTCCGCCGCCGAGCGAATGATCCCTTTTTCCACCGAGTCATCCACCCGCCGAATCGGCTCCACTCGGGTCACGGCGCTGTGGGCCAGAGCTTCTGCGAAAGTCAGCAACTGCTCCTGCCGGGCCAGGGCTGCTGGCGAGATCCCGGCGCGGTCAGACAAAACATGCAGCGGCAGCAGCGTTCCCCCATCTTTTTTGGCCAAAATCAAAGCCAACTGTAACAGGTTCCTCTCAGTATCCGGGTTGGCCACCGGCACCAAGACGCGAGCTCCCCAATCCGGCTTGGGCAATTCGGTGGACTCTGCCGCCACTTCGGCTGGCTGCATTTGCTCTCCCCAGCGGGCCACAATCCAAGGCGAGGCAACACAGGTCACGAGGATCATGGCAATGGTGCCGTTCACCGTCAGCTCATCCACCAACTTCACCTGAAAGGCCACCGTGATGGCCGCCAGGGTAGCCGCCGCCTGAGCCATCGACAGGCCGAACATAACCATAGCGCTGGCAAAGCGCCAGCCAAACAATTGGGCCGGGATCCAAGCGGCCAGAAACTTGCTCACCACCTCCGCTGCGATCATCACCCCTCCCACCAGCAGCGTGCGCGGCTCCCCCAAGAGAATACCGGGATTGATCAGCATCCCCACCGAGATCAAGAAGAAAGGCACAAACAGGGTGTTGCCGATAAACTGAATCCGGTTCATCAGGGGGCTGAGAGGCGGGATGATAGGGGTGATGGCCGTCCCGGCCAGAAAGGCTCCCACCACCGGCTCAATGCCAATTAACCCTGCTCCATAGGCCACCACAAACAAGGTGGCAATCACAAACGTAAACTCTGCTCCCTCATCGTGGCCAAAGCGCTGGAAAAACCAACGGCCCAGCCGGGGCACCCCCCAGAGGGTGGCGAAGGTATAAAGGACGATTGAGGGGATCAACGTCAGCCAAAATTGCGGCGTCAGCTCCCCTTGATGGGCGCGCACCACCACCGCCAGCACCAACAAGGCCAGGACATTCGTGATCAGGGTACCCCCCAGGGTTGCCGTTACCGTTTGCAGGCGCATCAACCCCAGCTTGGAGACAATGGGCAGCCCAATCAGGGTATGAGAGGCAAAGCAGGAGGCCACCAGCACCGCCGCCAGGAAGTCATACCCAATGGCCAGCATGGCTACCGTGCCAATGAGCATGGGCAACAGGAAGGTAAACGCCCCGAAGATGGTGGCCTTCCCGGCATTGAGCTTCAAATCTTCCAGACTGGTCTCCAGCCCGGCCATGAACATGAGAAACAACAGCCCCACCGTGCCCAGCAGGATGATGGTCTCATCCCGCTGCAAGATGCCCAAGCCGTAGGGCCCCACCACCAGCCCGGCCAAGATTAACCCGATGATCCCCGGCAGGCGCAGCCGCTCAAACAGCAAGGGAGCCACCAGCATGATGGTCAGGATGATCAAAAACACCAGCACCGGATTCTCAACAGGGCCGATCATGGCTAGAGGGATCCCCGAAATTTGCAGCCAGTTAGCCAGCATAAATCACCCGACAGACAGCTAATGAACAGACCCGGCAAAGCGCCCGCATGAGTCTATCAGATCCCTCCAGATCCAAGTAGCTCTCGATGCCCCACAGACTTTGTCCGGCCTTCAATTACTGGCAGGGCGTTTAATAAGTATTCAAAAGTAAGTACATCAGACACATTAAGACACATTAAGCAGTGAAAACAGCTTGGCAGTAGTGCCCAGAGAAAGGCGGGAGAAACCCCCGAGAAACACGCATTAGAATCAGAGGGTACATGCTCTTGGGCTGCCCATGAACCAGCTTGCTCCTGGAAAAGTAATCGGCCAGCGCTATCAACTGGTTCACAGCATTGCAGCGGGCGGCATGGGGCAGGTGTTCAAGGCAGTCGATACGCGCCTGTTCAACCGTCCGGTAGCGGTAAAGCTGTTGCACCAAAACTTGGCAAGCGATGACAACACCCGACGCCAGTTGCACAAACGTTTTCAGCAGGAAATTCGCATCAGCGCGTTGTTGGGGGAGCACCCTGCCATTGTTAAGGTGCTGGATTACGGTCTAGAGAACGACCAACCTTACCTGGTGATGGAATACCTAACGGGGCGCAGTTTGGGGGAGCTAATGCTCAAGCAGCCGGTGCTGCCGCCTCAACAGGTGGTGAGGATGGCCCGCCAAGTATGCGCCGGTCTCTATTACGCCCACAACCTGGAGACTGAGCAGGATGGCCATCTCATCAAGGGGGTGATCCATCGCGACATCAAACCCAGCAACCTCTTCGTCCTAAAAGATGAAACGTTGGGGGAGACCGTCAAAATCTTGGATTTCGGCATTGCCAAGCTCCTCAGCGACGTTTCCCTTGCCCTCGGCACCCAGACCACCGGCTTTTTGGGTACGGTGCGCTATGCCTCTCCCGAACAGCTGCGCGGGGAAGCCCTGGATGCCCGCTCGGATATCTACTCGCTTGGCGTAGTGCTCTACCGCATGTTGACCGGGCAACAACCTCTGCGACCCAAGAGCGATTCTTTCCCCGGCTGGTACGAGGCCCACAATTACCAACAGCCTCAGCCCTTCGATCGCTCGAATTTGCCCTATGAAATTCCGCTGCAGCTGGAACAGGTGGTGCTCTCCTGTCTGGCCAAAGATCCCGACCGGCGGCCCCAAGATATGAAGGTTCTCAGCGCCCAATTGGAGGGATCCCTGCACTCCCAGAGCGCTGCCAGCTCTTCCCTCGCGCCCCCCCCAACCGCACCCATCTTCTCCGAGCGCACCCTGGCGGCGGTGGATGCAGGGCAGTCGGGCACACACCTGCTCAGTACCCAGGCAGAGCCCGAGGCCAAGCCGTTTCCCCTCTGGGCTGGGATAGCCCTTTTTGTGGCCATTGCGGGGAGCACCTTCTGGGGCCTGCGTCTGCTGTTGGATCCGGGCCCAGGCAGCGAAAGACCGCCTGCTGCCCCCGAACGCCCCCTTCCAGTCGGCGGTGCAGAGCACCCTGAGCGGGATCCCTCAGCCACTCCTGAACCTCTGCTGGACTGGCTGCTACGGGATCCGGAGGGCAAACCGGTGTTTGAGGATGATCCCGCCCCCGATCCGGGAATGGGTGAGTCCGCAAGCGAGCCCACACCCAGGCCAGCGGCAACTCCAGAGGCAGTGTCCTCTACCCCTCAGCCCCCCGCTCCAACTCGGCAGGTGTCCCCTCCCACTCCAGTGCCTGCTGCGCCGCCGCCCCGACCGGTTGCCGTGCCCACACCCCCTCCCCCTGCTCCACCTTCTCCAGCCCCTGTCCCGGCCAAGCCTCTCCCCCCGCCGCCCATCAACCAACCCCTGTTCCCCCAGATGAACCGGGTTGCTCCAACTCCTGCTCCCCCTGCAGCACCCCCAACCCAACCCCCTACCCCCGGCTTTCTGGAGCGGTTGCGCGAGGAGCGAGAACGCCTGGGAAGAGACTAGAGGCAAAAAAGGGATCCCCAAGGATCCCTCCGCAAAAAGCTACGCGAGGCTAGTCCTCGATGGGATCCCCCGTCAAGGGATCCCAGAACAGGTAGAGTCAGGCGGCAGCCAGCCGGGCATTGGCGGCATCCCAGTTCACCAGGTGCTCCAGGTAGGCGCTGATGAAGTCAGGCCGCCGGTTTTGGTAATCCAGGTAGTAGGCGTGCTCCCACACATCCAAAGTGAGCAGGGGCGTTTGGCCGTAAACCAGGGGGTTTTCGGCATTGGGGGTTTTGGTGACCTTCAGGGTGCCGTTGTCCAGCACCAGCCAGGCCCAACCGCTGCCAAATTGGGTGGCGGCTGCCGTCTTGAAGGCTTCTGCAAACTTGTCATAGCCGCCAAAGTCGGCGTTGATCTTGTCGGCAATAGGCCCGGTAGGCGCACCTCCCCCGCCCGGCTTCATGGATTCCCAGAAAAAGGTGTGATTCCAAACTTGGGCAGCATTGTTGAAGATACCCGCTTTGTTGGGATCCCCAAAGGTGGCCTTGATGATTTCTTCCAGAGACTTGTTGGCCAGATCGGTGCCCTCGATGAGCTTGTTCAGGTTGGCTACGTAGGCCGCGTGGTGCTTGCCGTGGTGGAAGGAAAACGTTTCTGCCGACATGTAGGGCTTCAGCGCGTCGGCAGGATAGGGCAGAGCCGGGAGTTCAAAAGCCATAATCGTCTGTCCTCTGTGTCTTGTGCAAGGAATGCAAGAAAGAACGCGGTGAAGGGTCAGGAGAACCAGAAAAAGGCGTTACCTTTCTTTGCAGTCTTAGTGTAACTCAGAATCAGTACGCGCTGGGATCCCTTGGACACCTCGATTCCGGTTGGAACCCTGCTCGACCCCAGAGAGGTGGAATCGCGGCTGTCTCAGCGCAATTGCCGATAACCACTTGTTGGCCAGCGGTTGGAAAAGCGAGATGTCCCAGCTACAGAGGGCTAACGGGATCCCTCTCGCAACAGCTCGATCAGCAGGGGAGCGACATCCCTGAGCAGGGGGATCAAAACAGCCGTGATGGCGGCAATGGTAACCACATTGCGGGTGAAGTTGAGGGTATCGCGGCTGAGCTGGAAAAACCGCTCGTCCCACCGTTTGACCTCGGCCTCGAGGCGCTCCTCGGCTCTGGCAATGCGCTCCTCGGCTCTGGCAATGCGCTCCTCGGCCCTGGCAATGCGCTCCTCGGTGCCGGCAATGGTTTGCAGCACCTCTTGGTTCTGTCGGGTCAGTTGGGCGATGGCCTGGGCATTGGCCTCCACCGTGCGCTCGATACGCGCCAGCCGCTCCTCGCTATAGCTCATGGTCGGGGAGGGGGAAATTGATGCGGGCTGGGGAAGTCCTGAGGTGGGATCCCTTGGAGAGCCTCGGTCATAAAGCGCTTCCAGGTGGGGGCAACAAAAGCCCCGCCGGCGGTGCCGGGCAGCATGGGGGAGTTGTTGTCGTTGCCGATCCAAATGGCGGTAGACAGTTGCGGCACATAGCCGATGAACCAAGCGTCGCGGAAATCAGAGGTGGTGCCGGTTTTGCCAGCTACGGGTCGCCCATCGTCCAGACGAGCCGCCCTCCCGGTGCCTTGGGTCACCACCCCTTTGAGGATCTGGTTGAGGGTGGCCACCGCCCAGGGATCCAAAACCCGCTGCGGCTGGGGCCTGGCCTCGAAGAGGATTTGGCCGTTGCGATCCACCACCTGGGCCAAGAGGGTCGGCTCCACCCGATATCCGCCGTTGGCAAACACCGCATAGCTAGCCGCCATCTCCAGGGGGCTGATGCTGGCCGAGCCCAAAGCTGTGGCCAAGTTGGGGAACATCTCGGCAGTAATACCCGTGGCCTGAGCCGCTACGATGACGTTGCGGATCCCAACATCATCGGCCAACTTGACCGTGGGCACGTTGCGGGAGAGCTCCAAAGCCCGGGCAAAGGTGAGGGGGCCATAAAAGGTGTTGTCGTAGTTTTTCGGGCTGTAGGGCGGCGAGCCGGGATAGGTGACGGGGGTGTCGTAGAGGATGCTGTAGGGTGTGTAGCGGCCGCTAGCCAGGGCCGCATAGTACACGTAAGGCTTGAAGGTGGATCCCGTTTGGCGAAACGCCTGGGTGGCGCGGTTAAATTGGCCCCGCTGAGCGTTGATCCCGCCCACAATGGCCTTCACATAGCCGGTACGGGGATCCACTGCCGCCAAAGCCATTTGATCGGCACGACGAGCTGCCGCAATGCGGGGGCCATCTTCATTGACAATGCGCTGGGCAAGGCGCTGCAGACGCAGATCGATGGTGGACTGAACCCGCAGACCTCCTTGCATTAGAGCTTGTTCCCCATAGCGGCGCCGCAGCTCCGCCTCAATGGCGTCGGTAACTGCTGGGGCGTTACTTTGAAAGGAGGTAATGCGGCCTAAGGTCAGCTTTTGCTCCCGCGCCGCCTGGGCTTCCTCGGGGGTAATCCACTTCAGCTCCACCAGACGATCCAGCACCAGGTGTTGCCGCCGTTTGGCTCCCTCCAGGTTGCGAAAGGGGCTGAGGGTTTCCGGGGCCGGCAGGATCCCAGCCAACATCGCCGCTTCAGCCAAGTTCAGTTCAGACGCATCCTTGTTGAAGTAGCTGCGGGCCGCCGCCTGGATGCCGTAGAGGTTGTGCCCCCAGTACACCTGGTTGAGGTACATCTCCAGGATCTCGTCTTTGCTGAAGACTTGCTCTAGACGCACCGCCAACACGATCTCGGCGACTTTACGGCTGAGGGTGCGCTCCGGCCTCAAAAACAGGTTCTTGACCAACTGCATTGTCAGGGTGGATCCCCCTCCCGCCGAGCCTATACCCCCCTCTACACTGCCCAGGATCGCCCGGCCCAAGCTGACCGGATTAATGCCTGGATGGGTGTAGAAGTGGCTGTCTTCAATGGCCAGCAAAGCCTTTTTCATTTCCGGTGAGACCTGTTCAAGGGAGATCACTTCCCGGTTGGCCTCCCCGTGTAGGCTGGCAATGGGCTCGCCCCGAATATCGACAATGTGGGTGGTGGCAGTGGGCACGTAATCCCGCAGTTGATGCACATCCGGCAAGTTGCGAAAGCTGATGGCCAACCCCACCAATCCGGCAGCCGTTGCCGTGGATCCCAAGAGCAGGGATCCCAGCAACAGATTGCCCACCACACCGGCAACCTGGGCAATCTGGGAGGGGCGGGTGGGTGGGGTATAGTCGGCATGCTCGTCAAACCCCGATCCGGAAAAAGGGGAATTGGAGACACGCTCCAACCCCGGCTTTCTCGCCCGGCGGGCCAATGGTCTGCGACCGTAGGTCACGTCAAAAACCCTGTCACGTCCGTGTTGCAAAGCAACAACAAGCCAGACCCATTATAGGGCGGCGTCTATTGGGGCAGCAGGATGGCCAACCCTGCCCATCGACAACTCCAACCGGGCTAGGGGGAGAAGATCTTGAGTTGAGAATCGAGCATCTTTTGCGTGGGCTTAAAATTGCTCATGGGTTCAGCCGGAGGATCAGGCTTTGAGTATATCGTCAGCCTCAGTTTCGCCAGCGTACCGGGATCCGTTGATAGCCCAAATTGTTGAGCGGGGGGTGGCCGAGATTTTTCCAGGAGGAGCTGCTGCCCTGGCGGAGCGCTTGGCGCAAGCGGATCGTCCCCTGCGGGTGAAGCTGGGCATCGATCCCACCCGACCGGATCTGCACCTGGGGCATTCGGTGGTGTTGCGCAAGCTGCGGCAGTTTCAGGATGCGGGCCATGTGGCTATTTTGCTCATCGGGGACTTCACGGCGCTGGTCGGGGATCCCACCGGCCAATCGGAGGCCCGTCCCCGCCTCACCCCGGCAGAAGTGGAGGAAAACGCCCGCACCTATCTGGAGCAAGCCGGCAAGATTTTGGATTTTGAGACCCCCGGTCGGCTGGAGGTGCGCCGCAACAGCGAGTGGCTGGCCCGCCTGACTCTCAGTGAGCTGATCGAACTCCAGGCCCAGATGACGGTGGGGCAGATGTTGGCCAAAGAAGACTTTGCCCAGCGCTACCGAGCTGGAACGCCAATTTATCTGCACGAATTTCTCTATCCCCTCCTGCAGGGCTACGACTCGGTGGCTCTGGCAGCCGACGTAGAACTGGGGGGAACCGACCAGCGCTTTAACCTGCTCACCGGGCGAGATCTGCAAATCTGGAAGGGCCAAGCGCCGCAGTTCTGCGTGACGGTGCCGCTTTTGGAGGGGTTGGACGGGTACCAGAAAATGTCCAAGTCCAAAAACAACTACGTGGGGCTGACTGAGGATCCCCTCACCATGTACTCCAAGCTGGAGAAGGTGCCGGATCACCTGGTGGAGCGCTACTTTGAGTTGCTCACCTCAGTGCCCCTTGCCGAGCTGCCGCAGGATCCCCGCCAGCGGCAGATCCTCCTAGCCAAGACCCTAGTGGCCCAGTTTCACTCCCCTGCAGCGGCAGAAGAGGCCCAGCGCACCGCCCAAGCCCTGGTACTAGACGGTATTCTTGCCGAAACGGGATCCATCCCCACCTTTGCCATCGATGGGTTGTCTTACCCTGTTAAACTCAGCTACATCCTGCGTGAGTGTGGCCTGTGCAAGAGTGCCGCCGAGGCCCGTCGGCAGATTCAAGGGGGCGCCGTGCGGCTGGATGGGCAAAAGGTGGAGGATCCCGACCTGGAGTTTGCCCATGCCTCGGAGCTGGCCGGGCGGATTTTGCAGGTGGGCAAAAAGGCCTTTCGTCGGCTAGTGAAAGGCGCAGATTAGTCTTCCCCTCTCCCTGTGGGAAAGGGGTGAGGGGATCCATCAACGGGCAGGCTTGAAGCCGAGTCCGGTTTTTTTCTGCCTGGTCTTGGCTGGGGGATCGGACAGAGGAGAAGCTGACGAGGTTGGCGGGAAAACGGGCTCCGGTTTGGGCCGGATCGAGCCCGCCTCGGCTACTGCCTCAGAGAGCTTTTGCCGCACCAGCTCCTGAGTCTCCAAAATGTTGGGATCCGCCGCCCATTCCGGGGCCTCTCGAACGGGATCATCCTCGGAGGTGAACTCCAGATCGTAGGTCTCGGCGCGGTAATCGGGGCTGAAGCATTCCCAAGCTCGCAAACTGTAAAAATAGGGGAACAAACGCACAATGCGCCCAATATCCAGGTGCGCAGCAAAGCGACGAAAAGCCTCTTCTTCAGAAACCGGGAAAGGGGCGTAGTGTTCTGAAACAAACCACCGCAAGAATTTCCGCGCCTCTGGGATGATCTGCTGGGCGGGCAGGGATCCCAGTGCTCCTGCATTAAAACAGTTCACCAGCAGATGCTCCAGCATCACCGCGTTGTACTCGGCAAAGCAGGTTTGCTCGCGGCTTTCCACCGGCTGCCAGGGCATGTTGCCGTTGGCGGCAATGAGCAGGTGAACCAGGTCATGGGAGGGGTTGGTTTGGATGTAGCCGTGCCCCTCCAACTTGGCGCCATCGCAGCTAAAGAGCTGGTGTTGGGGGCTCCAATAGAACTTGAGTTGCTTTGCCGCCATGTTCAGTTCTCCTCCTCACCCAGGGGATCCTTTTAGAGCTTACACCTGCACTGATGAGCTGCTATGAACTATAGGCCACGGAGGAGAGCGCCGGCTTATTTGACAATTGGTCAGCGAGAACGCTTGCCACAAGTGGCAAAACAAAGGGGTCTTTATCTCGAAGCAATTCTCGGAGCAGACAGGCTTTAGCCGCCCTACTAGGCTCAAAGCTGAGACCCGCTGTGCTCGCATTATGAAAAAAGATTGAAAAAAGATGAACTCGAGATCCTCTAACTGCAGTAAAAATCTTTACGCCTACACCAAGCGCTACAGTAGCTTTCGGAATTACTGGGTGGTATTGTAACTCCCTACTTTCATGCCACCCCACTATGCTTGCACTGGCAGCTGCAATGACTGTAAAAATACAGCCCGGTCAAGTAAAAAGCCAAAAAGCTGGTTGGCTGCTTCTCCTGGTGCTCGTGGGAAGCTGGCGGCGGGGGATGAACAGACGATTTCCGGATCCCTGCTTCTCCTAGTGCTCGTGGGAAGCTGCCTTGCCGGCTGTGGCTCTTCCGGCGGCACAGGCATTGATCCGTCTGCTGTGGGATCCCAAGCTCGCCTGACATTCAATGGGGCTCTGACCCGCTCCTTTTCTGGCACACAAGGGGAAATGGAGTTCAACATCGCCCTCCTGCAAGGCGGGGATCCGCCCCAACCGGTAACCCAGCTCTCCGCCGGCCAGGTCAGCTTGCAGGTGAACCGGGTAACCGATTTGCTAGGGATCCCGCAGCCGGTAACCTTGACCCTGACACCCACCCGGATCGAGAACCCCCCGCCGGATCTGGCTCAGCGGCCTTTGCTCATGGCAGTGCTGATGGATGGCTCAGGCAGCTTGCTGGTTTTGGATCCCCAATCTCGGCGCTTCCTGGCTGTTTTTCGGCTCTTGGATCAATTTCGCCCTGCACCCCTGGATCTGGGCGCCATTCTGCGCTTTGACAACCGGGGAGCAGGCTTTGGCGTTACAGCCCTGGGGCAGCCTCTGCGCACGGCTCAGCTGTTGCAAGACTTCACCGGCGACAGAGAGCTGCTGAGACGAGGGGTTTTGCGTGCTGTTCCCGGAGGGAACACTGCCCTCTACGATGCCACGGTGGAAGCGGGGCGTTTCTTAAGCGACTTTCGGCCCACCGAGCGTTTCAACCGCCGTTTGGTGGTATTCACCGATGGGATTGACAACGAAAGCACCCGCTCCATCAACCAAGCTACTCAGGAGCTGACAACTTTGGCCAGAGAGCGAGGACAAAAACTCACCGTGTATGTGGTTGGGTTGGGGGTCGATTTGAATCTTCTGGAGTTATAGCGTCTGGCTGCAGCTACTGAGGGGACTTTTGTGCTGGCACGGTTTTCTGAAGGGCTGGAAGCTCCCTTTGCCAACTTATTCCCTGCTGCTATTGGGGAGCACCGCCTGCAAATGAGGGTGCAAAGCAATGTTCCGCTATCTGCTGGTTCTTATCTTCTCAGTGGCGAGCTGAGAGTTGAGAGAGAAGGCAGCCGTTTTGTGGCGCCATTCAGCGATGCTGTTCTCACGGTGGGATCCCGCTAGAGTCATTCCGCAGGCTGACAACATCCCTAATCGAGAGCGAGGCGATAAGCAAATGTTTCGACGACTCGGTATACCCAGAAGATTTTGGCAACCGGCTGCGCTTGTCCTGGCGGCAGTGCTTACAGGTTCCCTAACGGTTTTCCTGAAAGGTTGCGGTGGTGGTACCTCCAGCAGCCCCTCGACCGTGGGGTCGCCGCCAAGGGATCCCGGCTCTGGCTCTGGCTCTACCTCTGCCATTTTGGGATTGGTGGTGGATCCCTTTGCTCAGCTTTGCCCTTCAGGCTCAACAGCCGCCCTTTGTTCGGGAGGGCCGCTCTTTTCAAGAGGCAATAAGGTTGAGTTGTTCAACCTAAGCTCAAGAGGGGACATTTTGTTGCCTGCCCTGTCAACCACTGCCTTGGAGGGCAACTTGCGGTTCACCATCCCCTTTTCCGGATCGATTATTCAACCGCCGGGGAAATTGGTATCGGTTCAGTCCAATCTCCTGGGCCAAGGGCGTCAGTCCGGCCAGCCTACACCCCTGCGGGGATTTATTTTCAGCGCAGCCGTGGATGTTTCCCCTTGGAGCGAAGCCCTTTATCGCATCTTGCTGCGGGAACGGGATAGAGTGTCTTTCTTCAACTTAGCGCCTCCAGAAATTAGGGATCTGGAAAACATTTTGTTTGTCAGCGTACCTCTTTCCAGAACAGCGCGAAACTTGGAGGAGATCATCACTGACATCATTCGACAAGCGGATCAACTTAGTTTTAATCAGCTCCGCTTTGTGGAGGATCTTATTCGCGTTTGCTATGCCCCAGAAGGTAATCAATCGGATCAGCCCTGCCGCCTCCGCATTCCGGTGCCCCTACCTCCTGCACCGACGGACTTTCCGACACCTCGACCCACTCCTGCCTCTACCCCGACACTAACACCGACGCCAACGCCAACACCAACAGCCCCACCTCGCTGCGCGACCCCGACCTGCTCTCTCTTATACACATCAGACGATGCCGACGAAGAGGAT
>NZ_JANSHM010000003.1:0-94566 GCF_047461635.1 Synechococcus sp. W55.2
CCCCCCCCCCCCCCCCCCGCCCCCCCCCCCCCCCCCCCCCCCCCCCCCCCCCCCCCCCCCCCCCCCCCCCCCCCCCCACCCCTGGGGCGTGCGCTTCCTGCGCATGTTCGATATGTCCAACGACTCGCACCTCTTCCGCACACGGGCAGAATTGGAGCAGCAGGGGTATCGGTTGGTGGGGAATGTGTTTGTGCCCTCACCCCCTAGCCCCCTCTCCCACGCTGCGGGAGAGGGGGGAAGGATCGCAGCCCCCGACCTCTCTTCTCGCGCTGCGGGAGAGGGGGAGTACAAGTTACCCAGGGCCAGCCGGGAACTGATTGCCAGGGCGCGGCAGTTGCGTCGCGAGGCGACGACCGCCGAAAGCCTGCTCTGGGAATTGTTGCGTGACCGTCGGCTGCTAGGCCGAAAATTCCGACGTCAACATCCGATTGGACAATTCATCGCCGACTTCTTCTGTGACGATGCCCGCCTGATCATTGAGATAGATGGCGGCGTGCACCGTGAACCCACTCAGCAGGAACGCGACCGTTTGCGGGAGGAAATCCTGCGCGAACATGGCTTTGCCATGCTGCGCTTTACCAATGAGCAGATATTCGACCACACAGAACAAGTCCTCCAAGAGATTGCTGCCTATGTCACTGCCCATTCCTACGAGCATCCTTCTCCCCTCTCCCAAAGCCTTGGGAGAGGGGCCGGGGGTGAGGGCTACCTCCCCCTCTACGAAGCCAAAATGATCTGGCACTACGACCACCGCTACGGCACCTATGAGGGCGTGAGCGACCGCTCCAGCACCCAACTGCCCACGCCTGATGAGCACCAGCACGCCGACCCGCACTTCGTCGTCCAGCCCTGGTACTGGGTGCCCGCCGAAGAAGTGCAAGCCCGCCTGGGCGCGTGGCAACGCGGCTGGCTGCTCGGCTTCCGCGATGTGACCAACGCCACCAACGAGCGCACCGCCATCTTCAGCCTGCTGCCCAGAGTTGGGGTAGGAGGTACGATGCCCATAGTCCTTACGGGTGAGATTTCGGCTATTCATCTCTCGTGTTTTCTAGCCAATCTAAATGTCCTGATTTTTGATTGGGCATTGCGCCAGAAAATTGGTGGGACGCATCTTACTTTCTTCATCCTCCGCCAACTCCCTATTTTTCCCCCCACTGCCTACACCCCCGCCGATCTCGCCTTCATTGTGCCGCGCGCACTGGAACTGACCTATACTGCCTGGGATCTCAAGCCCTTCGCCGACGATGTGTGGAACGAAGCTGATGACGGGCTGCGGGCAGCCATCCATGCTGCATGGGATGCGAACCGTATCGCTACCGGCGGGCATGAATGGCGCCTGCCATCCTGGATCAGCGCTTACCCGGAGATCGAAACCAACCCGCAGAAGGGCATCCCCTTTCCGCCCTTTCGCTGGGACGAAGACCGCCGCGCGGTGCTGCGTGCCGAACTCGATGCGTACTACGCCCAGCTCTACGGCCTGACGCGCAAGCAACTGCGCTACATCCTCGACCCGGCAGACCTCACCGAACGCGAACTTGCCGACATCCTCGATCCGTGGGAAGAGGTGCGCGACCTGCTCGACCCGGCGGGGTATGCTGCCCGTATTGCCGCTAGCACCTTCCCCGGTGAAACCTTTCGCGTGCTGAAGGAGAAGGAGATACGTCAATACGGCGAATACCGCACCCGGCGGCTGGTGCTAGAGGCATGGGAGAAGCTGGCGCAACACTAATTTCATTATGCGTAAACAGGGGAGCTTCCCATGCGGACTAACGTTGTCTTGGATGACGAGCTGATCGAGTTGATCGAGCGGGCTCGCCAGCTAACCGGCCTCAAGACCAAGCGCGAGATAATTCACGAAGCGCTGCGCACCCTCATTCGGCTCTACGAGCAAGCCGAGATCCGCAACTTACGCGGCAAGTTGAAATGGGAGGGAGATCTGCACGAGCAACGCCTCTCCTCTCCCTAAGATCTCCCAGCCCAAGCCTCAGGGCGATCCTCTTGCAGTCGCTAGAACACCTGCTAGGCTTAACCTAGCCAAAATGGCTTTGGAGAGCCCCGATGGCCACCATTTTTGACCTGCACGAGAGGGTTCTAAAGGACTACGCCAATTTCGTCCGCTCCTTTTTTCTCATTGCCGACCCACGGGCACAGGCGTTTGTAGACCAAGCTCTGGAAGAAGGGATCCACCTCTGGCCAGAGCCTCTCATCCAGCTAAGCCCTGCTTATGTACCCGGCCCAACCGTTGACGAGCTGGCCGAGGCCGGGCGCATTGCCCAAGAAACAGCCCACATTTTCCGCTTTGAAGATGGCAGGCCCTTTCGCCTCTACCGCCACCAGGAGGAGGCCATCGAGAAAGCTCTGGCCGGGGAAAGCTTTGTGGTAACCAGCGGCACCGGCTCCGGCAAAAGCCTTTGCTACTTCCTGCCCATTCTCGACAACTGGATCCGCCAGGGGGGATCCCGTCATCAGGTGGTGGCCATTGTGGTCTACCCCATGAATGCCTTGGTGAACTCTCAATACCAGTCTTTGCAAGCCCTGTGCGAGCGGTACGAGCGCAACTACCATCGCCCTTTTCCGGTGCGCTTTGCCAGATACACCGGGGAAACTTCGGAAAACGAACGAGACCAGCTACGGCGGGATCCACCTCAAATTCTGCTCACCAACTATGTGATGGCAGAACTCCTCCTGGTTCGTCCTGAAGATCAGCGGTTTTTGAATCCCGAGATGGGAGGGCTGCGCTTTCTGGTCTTTGACGAGCTGCACACCTACCGGGGTCGGCAAGGGGCGGATGTGGCCATGCTGGTTCGCCGCCTAAAAGGACGCTGTGGGGCCAAGAACTTGGTGCATATTGGCACCAGCGCCACCATGATCTCCCGACCAGAAGCCGACGCCCAGGAGCGCCGCCAGACTGTAGCCGCCTTTGCCAGCCGCTTTTTCGGCCATCCCTTTGGGCCGGAGCACGTCATTGAGGAAACCCTGGCCCCCCTCACCGAGGGCGGCCCACCCACGGTGGCAGAGCTGAAGAGCGCCCTGGACTTGCCTTGGCCTACAAACCAGGCCGATCTGCGCCGCCATCCCCTGATGCGCTGGCTAGAGTATGAGCTGGGCCTGGAGCAAAGTCCCGATGGCAGCTTCAGGCGCCGCGTGCCCAGGGAGCTTTCCAAGGTAGCCGCCCAACTGGCCGAGGTGGCCGCCAGGGATCCCGCAACCTGCGCCAAATCCCTGCGCCAGTTTCTGGCCCATGCCAGCAGCCTCAAAGAGGGCAGCACTTGGGGAGTCGCCTTCAAGCTGCACCAGTTTATCTCCCAGGGCCGCACCCTGTACGCCACCTTGGAGAGCCGGGAAAAGCGGCAATTTTCCCTGGAAGGGCAAATGCAAGCTGGGGAAGGGAAGCTGTTTTTCCCCGTCAAGTTCTGCCGCCAGTGCGGGCACGACTATTACCATGTCTTGAAGGCAAGGGGGCAGTTTTTGCCCTATCCCATCGGAGAAGAGATGGAGGAGGCTGAAGACCAGCAAGCCGGCTACCTGAGCCTGGATCCCGTTGAAAACGAGTGGTCGCCAGAGCAGATCCCTGAAGATTGGTACACCCCTGAGGGCAGGCTCAAGCCCAACTGGAAAAGCCGCGTCCCCCAAGCAGTCTGGGTGCGCCCCGACGGATCCTTTTCCGAGCAACCCCAGGCGGAGGCCCAGAAGATGTGGTGGCAGCCCCAGCCTTTTTCCCTCTGCTTGGCCTGCGGCGAGTACTACACCGCCCGCGAGCGGGAGTTTGTCAAGCTGGCTTCCCTCTCTAGCGAAGGCCGCTCCAGCGCCACCACCATCCTTGGCACCTCCCTGCTGCGCCATGCCGAGCAAACCCAGGCCGCTTGCAGCAAGCTGCTGACTTTTACCGACAACCGCCAGGACGCCTCCCTGCAGGCCGGCCACTTCAACGATTTTGTGCATGTGGCCCTTCTGCGGGCCTCGCTCTATGCTGCCCTCCTCAAGAAAAAAGAGCTGGGCTTTGACGAGGTGGCCCAGGAAGTGGTGCGGGCTTCTGGCCTGGAGCTTGCCGACATTGCCCAAAACCCGGCTTTGGATCCCGACTCGCCCAGTGCCGAGGAAGTGTGGCAGACCTTTAGCGAGCTAACCGAATACCGGCTCTATGAAGATCTGCGGCGCGGCTGGCGGGTTACCCACCCCAACTTGGAACAGGTGGGCCTGCTGAAAATCGAGTACCGCGGCCTCGGGGAGCTCTGCCAAAATTCAGCCCTGGCTTCCCTTCACCCCTGGTTTGCCCAAGCCAGCCCTGAGGAGCAAGAGCAACTGCTGCGGGCTCTGTTGGATCAGTTTCGGCGCCAATTGGCCATCGACGTGCCCGTGCTCAAGGCAGAGCCCCAGAGAAGGCTGCGCCGGCGCGCCCAGCAATATCTCAATGAGTTTTGGGGCCTGGAAGAGCATGAGGAATTGCGGACGGCTCGCTGCTTTGGCCAGAACCCTTCCCGGGAAAACGGGCAAATGCTTAGCCTGGGCCGCCGCAGCACCATTGGTCGCTTCCTCTGCAGGCGCCTTGATCTAACCCAGGAAGCCTACGACAGGTTTTTGGAGTCCCTGCTGTCTCTCCTGGTCAGACAGGGCCTGCTACGGCGCCACGTGGAAAATGGCCAGGTAGCCTACCAGCTAGACGCCGGCTGTCTGCGCTGGTGTCTGGGGGATGGCCTGCCGCCGCCGGATCCTCTGTATTCCCGCAGCGCCCAGCAGGAGGGCTACACCTCTGTCCGCCGTCCCATCAACCCCTTCTTTCAGGAGCTCTACCGAGCCGGGGCAGCAGGGCTAGGATCCCTGGAAGCCAGAGAGCACACCGCCCAGGTGGTCCAGCCGGGGGAGCGGGAGCGGCGAGAGAGACGCTTCCGCAATGAGCCCGGGGAGCGCCGCCTTCCCTACCTCATTTGCTCTCCCACCCTAGAGCTGGGGGTCGACATTGCCGATCTGGATCTGGTGCACCTGCGCAACGTTCCCCCAACGCCAGCCAACTACGCCCAGCGCAGCGGTCGGGCCGGTCGCCAGGGGCAGCCGGGGCTCATCCTCAGCTACTGCGGCGCCTTCAACAGCCACGACCAGTACTACTTTCGCCGCCGGGCCGAAATGGTGGCTGGACGGGTGCGACCTCCCCGCCTGGACCTGGCCAATGAGTCGCTGCTGCGGGCCCACATCCACGCCGTCTGGCTGGCCCAGGTGCGCCTGCCCTTGGGCAACTCCATCGAAACGGTCATCAACTTGGATCGGCCAGAGTTGCCCCTGCGGGAAGAGGTGGTTGCCTCCATCCAGCTAGGGGAGGCAGCCCGCCAAGAGGTGGCAGAGCGGGTGGAGGCGCTCTTGGCTGCTGACCGGGAAGTGCTAGAGCGCAGCGGCTGGTTTAGCCGGCGCTGGATCCAGCAGGTTATTGAAGAAGCCCCCCGCGCCTTTGACCGCGCTTTTGACCGCTGGCGGGAGCTCTATCGGGCCGCCACGCAACAGCTAGAAGCCGCCAACCAGCAACTGCAGACGGCTCGCCGCCGGGAAGACCAGCAGGAAGCCAGGCGCCGCCAGCAGGAGGCTCTGCGCCAGCGGAACCTGCTGTTGCAAATCGATACCCAGCGGGAGGAAAGCGACTTCTACCCCTACCGCTACCTAGCCAGCGAAGGGTTCCTGCCCGGCTACAACTTCCCCGCCTTGCCCGTGCGGGCCTGGGTGCCCCGCGGCAGCGAAGGGGAGTTCATCGCCCGGCCCCGGTTTTTGGCCATTCGCGAGTTTGCCCCCCACAACTTCCTCTACCACGAGGGCTGCCAGTGGGAATCGGTGGCCTTTCAGGCTCCGCCCGGCGGCCTGGAGGAGCGCAAAAGCAGCCACAAGCTCTGCTTTAGCTGTGGGGCCTTTGGGGATCCCTCCTTGGATTGCTGCCCCGTCTGCGGTACCCGCTTCGATGGGCAAAATAGCCTTTTAGCGCAGCTTCTGGAAATGCCTAATGTGCGCATGCGGCGCCGGGATCGCATTACTGCCGACGAAGAAGAGCGGCGGCGCCAGGGATACGAGCTGCAGACTTTCTTTCAGTTTGCTCCCGAAAGTTCAGGCTACCGCGTCCAGGAAGCCGACGTGCTAAGGGGCGAAACTCCCCTGCTGCAGTTGCGCTATGCCCCAGCCGCCACGCTGCTGCGCATCAACTCCGGCTGGCGGGGCAGTGGGGGGCGAGGTTTCCTGGTCAACTTTGACAATGGCGAAGTCCCTTCTCGAGATCAGCTTGGGGGCAATAGGGCTAGCTCGTCTAGCCAGATGTCCTTGCAGCCCATCCGCCTGGCAGTGCGCGCTACCCAAAACCTCTTGCTGGTGCGGCTGGTTCAGCCCAGCCTGGGGAATCTGCAGGCCCTGGAGACCACCCTGCGCTATGCCCTCAAGCGGGGAATCGAGGAGACCTTTGAGCTGGAGGAGACGGAGCTGGCGGCCGAGTCCATTGGTCAGGGATCCCATCGCGCCATCCTCCTCTACGAGACCGCCGAAGGGGGAGCTGGCGTCCTGCGGCGGCTGGTGGAAGAGCCCCATGCCCTTGCCGAGGTGGCCCAAGTGGCTCTGGAGATCTGCCACTTCCAGCTTTCGGAAGAGGGGATCCAAGATCGGCAACTGGAGTGCCGGGCAGCCTGCTACGAGTGCCTGCTCAGCTATGCCAACCAACGGGAAGCGCTGCAGCTTGACCGTCACCAAATCCGGGATCTCTTGGGGGCGCTGGCCAACAGCCGCACCGAGCTGCGCTCCCTGGGCCGCTCCCGTCAAGAGCACCTGGAGTGGCTGCGCCAGCTCCTGGACCCTCGCTCTGAACTGGAGCGCCGCTTTCTCGAAACGCTGGCAGCAGGAGGGTATCGGCTGCCTGAGGATGCCCAGAAAGCCATTGCCGATCCCGACTGCGTCGTTGACTTCTTCTACAGCCCCAACATCTGCATCTTCTGCGATGGCCCAGTCCACGACCAGCCTGCCCAAGCGGAACGGGATCGCCAACTGCGCTCGCAGCTGCAGGGACGGGGCTACCGCGTGCTTGTTCTGCGCTACAACCAAGATTTGCAAGAGCAGCTGGCTCGCTACCCAGAAGTATTTGGCAAGGGCAGCTAGTCCTGCTGGTGGGAAAACAGATAAGCTCCCACAAAAGCCAGGATTACCGCCAAGCCGCCCAAAACTCCCACCGTGTACCAGGGAAACTCCGCAAGCGGCTGGTAGGCGGCTGCCCGCATGCCAATGCTGGCGTAGGAAAGGGGCAGGCAATAGACCAGCACCTGCAGGTAGGTCGGCAACTGGGCGGGATCGAAAAAGGTGGCCCCTAGGAAAGACATGGGCGTAATCAAAAAGTTGGTTAGCACGCCCACACTCTCCAGGCTGGGCACCTTCAAGCCAGCAATTACCCCAATGCCGGCAAAGACGGCGCAATCCAAAAGTAGAACCAACAGCGACAAGGGGTGAAGCAGGCCCCAGGCCCCCGTACCCAGCACCCCCACCGCCAACACCCCCAAGGCCGTCAGCAGGCCGCGGGCAATGCCCGCCAGCACCTTGCCCAGATGCAAAGACAAGGGGTGCACCGGCAACAGCAGCAGCTCTTCAAAGCTCTTGGTAAATAGCCGCGATCCACAAATGGAGAAGGTGGTGCCGGCAAAGCTGATGGTCATGGCTGAAAGAGCCACCATCCCCGGCAAGATAAAGCGCAAATAAGAACCTGCCGCCGTGGATCCGGCCACCTCGGCCAAAGCTTCGGCCCGCAGGGATCCCCCTAGGCCCACCCCAAAGGCAACAATGTAGATGAGGGGAGCCACCAGCCCCGAGGCCACCACCTGCCAAACTCGCCCCCGCAGATCCAGCCAGTCGCGCCAGAAGATGGTTAAACTGTCTTCCCAGATTCGCTGATAGGGTAGGGTCAGGGCACGGCTTACCATAGGTTTTCTTCGCTGTATTAGAGGTCTTCTTGTTTTCTGCTGCCGCGGCCGTGGGGAACTACTTGCTGCTCCCTACTAGTAACCGTAGTAGTTGGAGCGCCGCGACCGCCACCAGGCCACCGGCAGCGCCAATGCCTTGCTGAGAGTGGACACGTAAGCGCGGGTGCGAAAAACCTGGTAGTGGTTGCGCTCGATGGCGTTGAGAATCTGCCGGTAGAGCATCAAGGAAGCGGCTACCGGCCAGCGGGAGTCCGGCTGCAGGGTAGGGATCCCCCGTTCCGCTTGGGCATAGAGCTCTCTAGCCCGCCGGATCTCATAGTCCATCAAAGCCATCCAGCGCTCGTCGATAACATAGTCAAACAAATCCCGCTCAGAGTAGTTGAAGCGGCGCAGATCTTCGAGGGGGATGTAGATCCGTCCGCGGCGGGCATCTTCCCCCACATCCCGCAAAATGTTGGTGAGCTGCATGGCGATCCCCAAGGCCACCGCCTCTTCGCGGCCATCCCGGCCCGGCACAAACCCCATGATCTCCGAGCACATCAGCCCTACCACCCCAGCCACGCGGTAGCAGTAGACCCGCAGATCCTCCCAGGTGGCGTAGCGCTGGGTATCCAAGTCCATGCTCTGCCCCCGCAGCATCTCGCGAAACGGCTCGATGGAAAGGCGGTAGGTGCGGATGGTGTGGATAAGGGCCAGGTCGGTGGCAACCTGAGGCTCACCCCCCTGGAACAGGGACTCCAGATGGGATCCCCACTGCTCCAGCTTGCTGCGGGTGACCTCCACCTCTGCCTGGCTGGCTTCCAGTCCATCCAGCAACTCATCGGTTTGCCGCAGCCAAGCGTAGATGGCCCAGATGGCCCGCCGTTTGGACTGGGGCAAGAGCAGGGATCCCAGGTAGAAAGTCTTAGCGTGCTTGGCCGTAATCTGGCGACAGAGGGCAAAAGATTGCTCAAGCGGACTCATCTGGCTATCTCCAGGAGCACAGGGCCAGGATAGAGAAGGAAGAGGAACGGCGAGGGCACATATCAACACTACGGGAAAGCGGACGCCGCGGATAGCCTAGAAGAGGTTGTGGGGAAAAGAAAGATTCAAAAGGCATAGGAGGCGGACGGCGGAGAGCTAGACCCCCGCAGCTGCCAGAGTTGAGGCCGAGACAGAAGCGCGTTGAAATGGGATCCCCTTGTTGATGGCCTCCGCCGCCCACTTGCCGGAGAGGATGGCCCCCTCCATGCTGCCCAGGAAGGGCTGTAGGGTGTAGCTGCCCGCCAAGAAGAAGTTGGGAATGGGGGTAACTTGAGTGGGGCGATATTGCTGTCTGCCAGGGGTAGCCTTGTAGACCGAGCGCGGCGTTTTCACCACCACCCACTTGCGCACGCGGGCGGGGTTGGGGCCGGTAAGGTGCTGGGGAAAGAGTTTTTTCAGTTCCTCCAGCGTGGCGGCAAAGATCTCCTCATCGCCGCGATCAATCCACTCGGCAGCCGGAGCCAGCACCAGCTCCAACATGGACCGCTCCGGATCGGCATAGGCCCGGCAGGTGTTGCTCATGTCGGCATACACGCTCAATAGCGGCGAGCGGGAAAACAAGGAGTGATCGATGTGAGTAATCTTGCGGTCAAACCAGATCTGCAGGCTAATTACTGGTACCCCCTCCAGTTCACGCAGCTTTTGGAAAAAGGGGATCCCCCACCACTGCGCCGGCAGCAGCTCCTTGAGCGCGTCCACCGAAAGGGCCGAGACATAGGCATCGGCAGTCACCTCCACCGGCCCAGAGGGGGTGGCTAAGCAAAACCCGGCCACGCTGCCGTCAGGGTTGAGACGAATGTCCTGCAACGCCGCCTTCAAATGCACTTCCCCCCCACGGGCGACAATGTAGTCCACCATCGGCTGGCAGAGCCGCTCTGGGGGAGCGCCGTCTAGGTAGGCAATCCTAGAGCCATCTTTTTGCTGCAAAAAGCGGTTCAAGGCCGTCAGGGGCACCATGGCCGAGATCTCCTCCGGGTTGATGAAGGCCAGGGCCTTGGAGACGGCAATGAAAATATCGGTGTTGACCCGCTCGTCAATACCCTGCCGCCGCAGCCATTCCAAGAGGCTATAGCGATCCATCTGCTCCACATAGCGCTGGCCGCGAATCATGGCCGGCACCAGCCCCAGGGCAAACTTCACCTTTTCCCCCCAGGTGAGCATGTCGTTGTTGCGCAAGATGCCGACAATGGCGTTGAAAGGAGCGGGAATATCCGGCAGGTCAAAGCGGGAATAGGTGCCCGGCTTGTCCGGCTGGTTGAAAATCAAGCTGTGTTCCTTCCACTGCAGGCGATCGGAGATGCCCAGCTCCCGGAACAGCTGCAACGTGTTGGGGTAGGCGCCAAAAAAGTTGTGCAGCCCCGTCTCGATCCAGTCGCCGTCGGCATCTTTCCAGGCAGCCACCAGGCCACCCAAAACATCCCGCCGCTCAAAGAGGAGCGGTTGATGCCCGGCATCGCAGAGATACTTGGCACAGGCCAGCCCGGCCAGCCCGCCACCAGCAATGGCAACACGCATGAGGGTAACGACAAAGCAACATTTTTATTCTATTTGCAAACCGTTACAATTGCCGGGGCCAAGGGGCAGACGGAAGGCCGACCCAGCAAAAGCAGCGGAACAAGGGGATCCCGAAGCCCATCGGTCTCACTGCCGGGATCCCAATCGCTGGTAGGATACATACGGAAGAAAAAATAAAGATTTTCTGCAGTCCGGGGGAAAACAACGATGGCCAAACAAACACTGGGATCCCTGCTGTCATCTGGCTTTGATTTAAACGGCAAGCGCGTGCTGGTGCGCGCCGACTTCAACGTCCCGTTGGATCCCCAGGGCAACATCACCGACGACACCCGCATTCGCGCCTCCCTGCCCACCATCCAGGCCCTCACCCAGGCAGGCGCCAAAGTGATCCTCACCAGCCACCTGGGCCGCCCCGTCAAGAAGGACAAAGAGACAGGCGCGGTTAAGGTCGCCCGCGAGGGCAATAGCCTGGCCCCCGTAGCCACCCGTCTTTCTCAATTGCTGGGCCAGCCGGTTGCCTTTGCCCCCGACTGCATCGGCCCCGAGGCCGAGGCGGTAGTGAACCGCCTGGAAAACGGCCAGGTGGCCCTGCTGGAAAACGTCCGCTTCTACCCAGAAGAGGAGGACAACGACCCGGAATTTGCCCGCAAGCTGGCCTCACTGGCCGACCTGTTTGTCAACGACGCCTTTGGCAGCGCCCACCGCGCCCACGCCTCTACTGCCGGCGTTACCGCCTATCTCCAGCCTGCTGTGGCTGGCTACCTGGTGGAAAGGGAGCTGCAATTCCTCTCCGGCGCCATTGAGGATCCCCGGCGGCCCTTGGCAGCCATCATCGGCGGCTCCAAAGTGTCCAGCAAAATCGGCGTCATTGAGCGGCTCCTGGAAAAAGTGGACAAGCTCCTGCTGGGCGGCGGCATGATCTTTACCTTTTACCAAGCCCAAGGGATCCAAACCGGCAAGTCTTTGGTGGAAACCGACAAGCTGGATCTGGCCCGCTCCCTGATGGAAAAAGCCAAAGAGCGGGGGGTGGAGCTGCTGCTGCCGGTGGATGTGGTGGTAGCCGATAGGTTTGACAAAGACGCCAACGCCCAGACGGTTTCCATCCACGCCATCCCCGAGGATTGGATGGGCTTGGACATCGGCCCAGAATCGGTAAAAGCTTTTCAGTCCGCCCTGCAGGGGTGCCAAACCGTGGTCTGGAACGGGCCAATGGGCGTGTTCGAATTCGACCGCTTTGCCCTGGGCACAGAAGCCATTGCCCGCACCCTGGCCGATCTCACTCAAGCGGGAGCCACCACCATCATCGGCGGGGGAGACTCGGTGGCTGCCGTGGAAAAAGTGGGCCTGGCCGACAAAATGACCCATATCTCCACCGGCGGCGGGGCCAGCTTGGAGCTATTGGAAGGCAAAGTGCTGCCCGGCATTGCCGCCCTCACGGAAGCCTAGGCTTCTCCTTTGGATCACAGCTCATCCAACACAAAAACCGAATCAACAAAGTAGGGGCTGAACCCAGCCCCTCTTAGCCTTAGTCGGTGTAGATCGCTGCAGCGATGGCGAGACAGGATCCGGCTTAGTGCACCACCACTTTAACGTTGGCGTTGTTC
Organism: Synechococcus sp. W55.2; assembly: GCF_047461635.1. Taxonomy (NCBI): domain Bacteria; kingdom Bacillati; phylum Cyanobacteriota; class Cyanophyceae; order Synechococcales; family Synechococcaceae; genus Synechococcus; species Synechococcus sp. W55.2. Next base: position 12,068 of record NZ_JANSHM010000003.1, read on the forward strand.
AGGCCAGGACGCTTCACCTCGGCCAAGGTCTTGTTGACGGCGTACTTTTGGTTGATGGAGTTGATCAACTCGGTTTGGTTGTGCTTCTTGGCCACGCCCCACAGATCGGCGATCAGGTCGTAGGAACCGTCGGGATTCTTCGACCAGCCCAGGTCGTAGTCGCCTTCCAACTGAGCCACGATGTCAGCGCGAACACGCTGGCCGTTGTAGCCACGCACGTCGGCGTTCAGCTTAACGGTGTAGCCGAGATCGCGCAGAGAGTTGATCAGGACTTGACCGTCAGTGATTTTGGTACGCAGGGTGCTAAAATGAGACATGGTGTTTCTCTCCTTTGTATAGGGGTTGGAACATCGACACAAACAATGGGCACTGTTCTTTGGGGAAGGTTTGGGCCCTGCTGTGCCTGCTTCTGTCAAGGTAGCTTTGGATCCTCACCTCCTCCTAGAACTCCAGCCGCTGGTACTCGGCTACAGAGGCCGCTGCAGGCCGAGCCCGCTGCTGGGCCCATTCCCTCAACGCTACCACTTGCTCCGTCATGGTGCGAGATAGCGGTTGAGTTGCTTTCGTTGCTGCCAGAATGTCCAGCTGGGTAAACTCACGGTTCTGGGCAAACGCTTCGTACATGGCAGCAATCAAAACTTGTTCGATCTCTGCGCCGGAGAAGCCTTCACAGGCGGCAGCTAGCTGGCGCAGGTTAAAGCGGCTGATATCGCGCCGCCGCTTCTGCAGGTGGATCCGAAAGATCTCGATGCGCTCGTTGATGTTGGGGAGATCCACGAAGAAAATCTCGTCAAAACGGCCCTTGCGCAGGAATTCACCCGGCAGACGATCCACACGGTTGGCCGTGGCCATGACAAAAACCGGCGAGCGTTTCTCCTGCATCCAGGTCAGGAAGGAGCCAAAGATGCGGCTAGAGGTGCCCCCGTCGGAATCGCTGGAGCCTGCTGACCCGGCAAAGGCTTTGTCCAGCTCGTCGATGAAAAGGATGGCAGGGGCGAGAGATTCAGCAGTCCGCAGGGCACTACGCAGATTTGCTTCCGATTTGCCCACCATGGAGCCATCATAAACGCGGCCCATGTCCAGACGCAGCAGGGGCAGGCCCCAGAGACGGGCAGTGGTCTTGGCGATCAGCGACTTACCGCAGCCGGGCACGCCCAGGATCAGCAAGCCCTTGGGGGCAGGTAGCCCGTAGGCGCGGGCTCGCTCGGTAAAAGCCTCGGAACGCTGCAGCAACCAGCGCTTTAACTCCTCGAGGCCGCCAACGGCGTCGATGGTCTCGTCCTCTTCAATAAACTCGAGAATGCCGTTGCGCCGGATCAGTTGCTTCTTCTCAGAGAGGATGATGTCTACTTCTGCCTCGGTGAGGCGACCATGCATCACCACAGCCTTGCGGTAGACTTTTTCTGCCTCGTCCTGCGTTAGGCCCAGGGCCGCCTTGAGCAACTTTTCGCGGGTATCAGGAGCCAAAGGCAGGGAGCGCGGGATCTGCTCCAGCTGGCGGTTGAGGGCGCGCTCCAATGTGGCCATGTCCGGCAGGGGGAAGTCCACTACGCAAATGTCTTTCTCCAGCTCGACCGGGATCACCTGCACCGGCGACATGAGCAGGATGGTTTTGTGGGATCCCTTCAGGCTGGCAATAGCATCCCGCAGCCAGCGCTTCACCTCGGTGTTGTCCAAGAAGTCATGTAGGTCTTTGAAGACGCAGATGGCGGGATCCTTTTGCTCCATTACCCACTGGATGGCGGGCTGGGGGGATTGGGTGTTGTGCTGGGTGAGGCTGCGGGGGTTGCCGTATTCGACGATGCCGTGGGTAACTGTCCAAATGAATAGGCGACGCTGAGGCTTAAGGGTGCGGGCAATTGCTGCCAGAGCCGCTTCTGCCCGTTCCTCCTCTGGAGTCAGCAGGTACAGCAGTGGGTATTGAGCTTGAATGAGGATGCTTAGCTCTTGCATGGGAAACACCAACTGCAGAGGGGAAATTTCAGGAGCCGCCAGAACGGTTGAAAAATGGGGTTCGAGTTGCCTAGGTATTGGATTGCACTTGGGAGTACGCCCTTGTTGGATGGATTTTGAGAGGATTTTAGAAGCCTTCTGTGTTGCTGTCTGCTCCTATCAGCTCAAGTTCCTGAAGGGGGCCCGCTTGGGAGCGTTCTAGCAGGGTACCAGAGCATCCTGCCGTTGCTCTTCCGAGCCAGCAGCCGATCCCCAGTATTCTGGCTCCACCTCTTCAAGGATGGCTTCGGCAGCCGATGTCTGGTGCAGGGAAACCACCTCTCCATCGCGGATAACAAATGGGTGACTACACTTGGGACATTGATGGACACGATAGGCGCTACCTTGTACCCCTTCAATGACCTCTGGGTGAAGCAGATAGAAGGTAATGGCCTTCTCTGCCACTGCCGACATCGGCTCCCGCTCCACGGCAGCCCGAATCTTCAGATTCCGGTGCAGCTCAGGTGAGAGATACAGGGTCACCTTCTGCTTGGACTCTGTGCCTTCCACTACCTCTGGCCGATGATTCATGGCTAACCGCTTTCTTTGAATTGCTTGCCAAACTTGGGGCCTATCATAGCCAGTCTGCCGGCTTGACGGCAAGTTTTTAACAATCTGTAACAAACAATTTTCTTGATGGCCCTCTGTGGATACCTGCGGCTGGGGGAGTAGGCTAGGTGGAAGACAAGGAGCGGAATGTCCAATCCCTATGGAACGCTTGATCAACACCCTCAGCAAAAATTTCTCCAGCTGGGGCCGCCGTGCCCTGGTGCAGGCCAGCGATGGTTTGGCCAGCTTGAGAGACACTGCCGTGGATAACGGCAATCTGTTACTCTGCAAGGCTCGCATCGCGTTCGCGGATGCCAGCTTCACCACCCTAAAGGCAATTCGGTCTCGCTTTGGCGCCAGTCGCTGACGGTTGGGCAGAAGCACCCTGCTAGCCGCCCAGATCTTGCAGCCGATAGAGGCTGGCATAGAGCCCGCTGAGGGCCATGAGCTCGGCATGGGATCCCTGCTCCTTGAGTTCCCCCCGCTGCAGAACCAAAATGCGATCCACATTGCGGATGGTGGAAAGGCGGTGGGCGATGATCAGGGCGGTGCGATCCCGCAGCAGGGTGTCTAGAGCGGATTGCAGGAGCGCTTCGGTGCCCACATCCAGGCTGGCGGTGGCTTCGTCCAAAACCAAGATTTTGGGATCCCGCCACATGGCCCGCACAAAGCTGATAAGCTGTTTCTGGCCGCTGGAGAGGTTGCTGCCCCGCTCTCGCACAGGGGTGGCGTAGCCTTGGGGCAAATTGCGGAGGAAGTCATGCAGGTTGAGTTGGCGGGCGACCTGCTCCACTGCCGCTAGATCTGCCTTCTCTCCTAGGGTGATGTTTTGCTGGATATCCCCGGAAAACAAAAATCCATCCTGCAGGATTACCCCTAGGTGGCGGTGCAGCTCAGCCTGGGGGAGATCCCGAATATCAACGCCGTCAATGCGAATAGATCCCTGGGTTACGTCGTAGAGACGGCAGAGCAAGCGAATGATGGAGCTTTTCCCGGCTCCCGTGGGCCCCACCAGGGCCACTTTTTCTCCGGGGCGGATGGTGAAGGTGAGGTCTTTGAGCACCCACTCCCCGGGGTTGTAGGCAAACCAGACGTGCTCGAACTGCACCTCTCCTCTGGCATTGGGGGGCAAGTGGCGGGGCTGAGCGGGATCCCGGATGGCGACCGGCAGGCTGAGGATGGCATCGATGCGCTCGACGGCGGTGAACCCCGCCTGCAGGGCGGTGAACTTTTCCGCCAACTGCCGCAGCGGGTTGAAAAACCGTTGCGAAAAGAGAATAAAGGCGTAGAGGCTGCCAAAGGTGAGGGGTTCCCCGGGCAGGGGCAGGGATCCCGTCCATCCCCCTCCAACTGAGCCCCTACCGGCTGACATCACCTGCTGCCCGCCCACCCAGAGCAAAGCCGCCACGGCCAGCCAAGACACCCACTCCAAAACGGCAGAAAGGGCAGAATCATAGAGGATGGTTTGATCCACTTCCCGGATGTAGCGGCGGTTCATGGTTTGAAAAATCTCGCTATTGAGCCGCTCCCGTCGAAACAGTTGCACCACGGTAATGCCCAAGATGTTCTCCTGGATCCAGGAGTTCAGCTTGGAGAGTTCTTCGCGCACGCGAAAGTTGGCATCCCGAAAGCGGCGCTGCAACTCGAGGACAACAGCGCTGATGGGCAGGACGATGAGGATTAGCAGCAAGCCCAGATCCCAGCGTTGGCTGAGCATGACCACCGCGATCACCCCCAGAGTAAACAGGTCGCTGACAATGCCGACGGCACCGGTGGAAAAGACATCCCCCAAGGCTTCCACGTCGCTGGTGATGCGGGTGATCAACTTGCCCACCGGGGTGCGGTCGAAAAACTGAGCCGGCAAGGCCAGAATGTGGGCGAAGAGATCGTCGCGGATGTCGCGGGTCATCAACTGCCCCAGCTTTTGGCTGACATACCCTTCCAGGGCTTGGAAGAGCCAGCGAACCAGTACCGTTAGGATCAACAGCCCCACATAGGGCCAAAGGTCGGAGAGGATCCCGGCCTCACCCTGTTCCAGAGCCTGGGCAATGGGGCCATCCAGAGCCCGCTGCAGAATCAAGGGCTGCACCGCATCCGCCAGCGCCAAGGGAGGCAGAAAGGCCAAGGCCGCCAACACCAGCCTGAGGTGCCGACGGGCATAGGGCCAGAGCAGCCGCAGCAGCCGCCAATCGCTTTCTCGCCGCGGGCGGGGATCCCTACTTAAATCGGTATCGGGGGGAGAGGCGGCAAGGCTCACAGGCTTACACCCGAGAACAACAAAGACAACTCATAGAGAGCACTGATCTACTCTAAGCGCTCTCCCTGAGGGAGAGGGAGTTTGGGATCCGCAAGGGTTTCCTCGCCATTGGGAATGGCTATAGCTGCACCCCTAATGGCTCTGGGACGGACGGAAAACTGGCCGCTTCAGGAGCTTCTGGCCGCTCGGTTCGGGCAGGCTGTAGGCAGCTTGATGAGGAGAAACCGGCAATGTCTTACTCAACCTCTTACTCCGTGTCTTACTCGAAAATCTTTTTCCCAGTTTGGGTGGCGGGGCTGCTGTTGTTGATCGGCGGCGGGATCCTGTTTGGCCTGTTGCGGGCTTTTGGGCTACCTATTGGGGAGCTGGCCGATTGGGCCATTGGGATCGCCAGCTTTTGGTGGCTGGTGGTGATCGTCACCCTTCCCTGGAACCTCTACTTTCAGGCCAAGGCCGTTCAGCAGGAGGCGGTTGTGTCTCAGGAACGAGGGATCCCGGTGGAAGATTCAACGTTTGCCTTCCTGCAAAAGCTCAGCTGCTGGTCGTTGCGCATAGCCATTGCCCTGCATGGGCTGTCGGCTCTGGTTTTCTACGGCCTGGCGGCTGGGCAGGTGACCCCCCTCGGCTACCCCAGCGCTGTGGCTGCCCTGTTGTTGACGGCTCTGCGCCCGGCCATCCGCGGCTACGAGTATTTGGCCGACCGCTTGGCCCAGTTGCAAGGGCAAATCCAGATCCCTCGCGAAGATGCCATCGAGTTGGCCGAGCGGATAAAGCAGTTGACACGCCAAGTCGAGCAGTTGCAGGAGCAATGGGATCCCGGCAAGCCCGGTTCTTGGGCCCAACAGGAGGAAGAAACCCGGCGCTACCTGCGGCAGGAGCTGGCCGCGCTCAAAGCCCAACTGGAACAGTTCCGGGCCAGCAACGAGCTGGAGCACAGCCAACTGCGCCAAGAGACCCGCCAAGCTGTGGCTCAGCTCAGTGTGGATAGCCAATTTCTCGGCCATGTGCGGGAGATCCTGCGCTTCATCAAGGAAGCCTAGCAGGATCCGTTGTTCAGCCCTTCCAACTGGGCGGCAAATTGAGAAGGAACCAGCTTGGTGCCCACGCCGGCATCGGTCAGCAGCTCCAGCAATAGGGAATGAGGGGATCCCCCATCCAGAATGTGGGCTGCCCGTACCCCTTGTGCCAAGGCGCGAATGCAACACTGCACCTTCGGGATCATGCCGCCCTTGACGACACCGGCTTGGATCAACTGGCGAGCCGTCTCGATATCCAGCAACGTAATCAGAGAGCTGCGATCCTGAGGATCTTTGAGAATGCCAGGGGTGTCGGTGAGCAAAATCAGCTTTTCTGCCCCCAGAGCAGCCGCCAGTTCTCCCGCCACCGTATCGGCGTTGATGTTGTAGGCTTGGCCTGTCTCATCGGCAGCCACGCTGGAGATCACCGGAATCTGTCCACCTTCCAACAGGGTTTGCAGCAACTGGGGGTTGATACTGCTCACTTCCCCAACAAAGCCAATCTCCGCCCGGCCCTGGGATCGCGCTTTGATCAAGTTGCCATCCCGCCCGCACAGCCCCACCGCCGATCCGCCGGCCAAGCTGATGAGCTGGACGATCTGCTTATTAACCTTGCCCACCAACACCATCTCCACTACTTCCATGGTGGCGGCATCGGTAACCCGCAAGCCATCCACAAACTTGAAGGGAATGTCCAGTTTTTGTAGCCAACTGTTGATCTCCGGCCCCCCCCCATGCACCAACACCGGGCGGATCCCCACACAGGCCAGAAAGACGATGTCTCGGAGCACCTCGGCCCGTCGCTCTTGGTGCACCATGGCTGCGCCGCCGTATTTGATGACAATAACGCGGCCCTGGTACTGCTGAATGTAGGGTAAAGCCTCGATGAGGATCTGCGCCCGCGTAAGGGGATCACACGCCGACCCGGTCGCCTCAGAAAGGGAAGAGTTGGTTTGCACTGCTGTAAGTCCCTAGAAGTCCAGAAAACCTGACCTAGAGTATCCCATTCTGCTTGCAAAGCAGATCTCAGGCTTTGGGCGTCAACTGGTGGTTTTTTTTCAAGCTCGCTTCCCCAACCCAAGGACAATTTGGTTGAGGAATCGCCGTCAATCTTCAGGTATGGAACGGGATCGCCAGCAAAGGCAATAGGGACAACCCCAACCAGGCCCAACCCCGAATGGAAGAAGAATGGGGTAGGGGATCGACGGGCCCTGACTCTGCCTGCTGCAGCAGGGCATCGATACGCTCCTGCAGCCGTTGCCCTGAGTCTGAACTCACGGCCATTGCAAAGCCAACCCAGGCCGCCGCCGGTTGCTCCACCACGCCATAGCCCACCACCTGCAGCAGGGCCTCTCCCAACAGCAAGGGATCCACCCGTTGGGCCGCCCAGCGATCCGCCCGCAGCTCCCGTAGGGTGAGCAATTCCTCCCACAGGGCCTCGGTGTTGGGCAGCCAGCCGGTGAGGCGTCGCAGCCAGCCCACTCCAAACATCCAGAGGGTATCGCGGTAGTGGCGATGGGCCTCTTCGTGGGCGATTACAGCCCGCAAGTGCTCATCATCCAACTGCTCCAGCAGGCCGCGGCTGACCACCAACTGGGCATTCCACACCCCCACTTGAGCAGCAAAAGGAATCTCCAAATCCAGCACGTAGGCCGGAGAGCCATGCAAATCCACCTGGGCCAGAGCTTGCAGGTGGGCGCGTCGATAGGAGCGCCAGTATTCCCAAATCCAGTGCAAGGCCACGCCGCCGGCCACGGCCAGCAACAGCAGAGCACAGCCGTAGCAGAACCAGCCCCCCACCCCGGCCATTTGTCCCCACGGCCCCATCCAGGCCAAGGCCAAAGCAGTGGTCAGCAACAGCAGCGGGGGCAGCAAGAAGTGGATCCAAGCCCGCTGCCAACGCCGGCTCCACCCGCCCCCCTTATCCAGGCGCACTTGCACCCGCCACAGCCAACTGAGGCCCAAGCCCAGCAATAACATGCCCAAGTGGCTCATCGCGGATCCCTCCTGGCTTGACGGGCTGCCCGCAGCCGTTCGGCAATCGCCTGCAACTGGGACACACTGGCCTGATCCAGGCTATCGGCAAAGGCTGCCACCGTATCGGGATCCCCTACAGCCAAAAACTGCTGCAGGTGGGTGAAGGCCCTGAGGCTGGCCGCTTCCTGACGCGAAAGACGAGGCCGCCACAGCATCGGCAAATGCCGCCCTTGGGGATCGGTGCGGCGCTCACAGCTCACCCAGCCCTTCTGGCTTAAGCGCTGCAAAACTGTAGTCACAGAGGCATAGGCCAGCTCCCGATCCGGATCGGCCAAGATGCGCTCGTGGATTTGACGGGTGCTGGCACTGCCCAGATCCCAGAGGATGTCCAAGATTTCCGACTCCAGAGGGCCCAGCGACAGTTGCTTGGGACGATGCTTGGGCAACATGAGCCTTTGCCGGTGTAGGAATTTCTATTTAGCTAGATTAACTGTTGGAGTCTCAAGCCCCGCAGCCATTTTAAGGATCCGCTAAGCTCGAAGATGGTGGTTCTTCGTACTGTTTCTTCCCATGGCTGCTCCCACCTACCACACCATCACCTTCGGCTGCCAAATGAACCGCGCCGATACCGAGCGCATGGCCGGGATCCTGGAGTCCCTGGGGTATGTGGCCACCGAAGATGAGTTGCAGGCGGACTTAGTTCTCTACAACACCTGCACCATCCGCGACAATGCTGAGCAAAAGGTCTATTCCTACCTGGGCATCCAGGCGCAGCGCAAGCGCAAAAACCCGGCCATCAAGCTCATTGTGGCCGGCTGTGTGGCCCAGCAGGAAGGGGAAAAATTGTTGCGCCGCGTCCCTGAGCTGGATCTGGTCATGGGCCCCCAGTACGTGAACCGCCTTGGGGATCTGTTGGCGCAGGTGGAAGCCGGAAACCAGGTGGTGGCCACCGAGCCGGTTGAGATCCCAGAAGACATCACCAAGCCCCGTCGCGACAGCCAGGTCACTGCTTGGATCAACGTTATCTACGGTTGCAACGAGCGCTGCACCTACTGCATCGTGCCGCGGGTGCGAGGGCAAGAGCAGTCCCGCCAGCCCCAGGCCATCCGCGCCGAAATCGAAGACGTGGCCAGAGCAGGCTATCGAGAGGTGACGTTGCTGGGGCAGAACATCGATGCCTACGGACGGGATCTGGATCCGAAAACCAACCTGGCCAGCTTGTTGCGCTTCGTCCATTCGGTGGAAGGTATTGAACGGATTCGCTTTGCCACCAGCCACCCGCGCTACTTTACCGAGGAGCTGATCGCTACCTGCGCCGAGCTGCCCAAAGTCTGCGAGCACTTCCACATTCCCTTCCAGGCGGGCAGCAACGAAGTGCTCAAGCGGATGCGGCGCGGCTACACTCACGAGCGCTATCGCCAGATCATCCAGCTCATCCGCCAATACATGCCCGAAGCCGCCATCAGCGCCGATGCCATTGTCGGCTTCCCGGGAGAGACCGAAGCTCAGTTCCAAGAAACCCTGCAACTGGTGCAGGACATTGGCTTTGACCAAGTGAACACCGCCGCCTACTCCCCTCGTCCCGGCACCCCTGCCGCCGAGTGGCCCGACCAAGTGCCCGAGGAGGAAAAAAGCGACCGCCTGCAACGGCTGAACCGACTGGTGGCCGAGGTGGCCGCCGCCCGCAGTGCCCGACTCCTAGGCCAGGTGCAAGAGGTGCTGGTGGAAGGCCCCAACCCGAAAAACCCCCGCCAGGCAATGGGGCGTACCCGCGGCAATCGCTTGGTGTTCTTTGAAGGGAATCCGGAGCAACTGCAGGGATCCCTGGTGCCGGTGCGCATTACCGCCACGCGAGCTTTTTCGCTGACCGGAGAGGCAGTTACCGTCCGCGCGAGCGGGCCATAGGATGAAGGCTCTCACAAACACAACTTTCCCCAGTTCCCTCTTGTCCGATTGCGCCGGCGGAGCGCCTCTCCAGGGAGCTGTTTCGCTGAGAAAAACCATGCCCTCCTGGGTGAACAGCTTTAAGGCAACCGCCAGGCAGTCACTGCCCTTTCCGCCACGCCGACCAGGGCACAACCACCGCCCTAGCTAGCTTTCTTCCGCGCAGCAGTAGAACGGAGCTTCATACACAACGTTTTGGCAACAGCAACAGGCCGGCGCTGGAACAGGCCCCGAATACCTGCCCTGCCTAGCGCAAGATTTCAAAATCCAAAACGGGCTCTGTCTGGGTCACGCGGTAGTACCCGGCCTGGGTACGAACCGAAGCCTGATAGGGACTGGGCAAATCTAGCGAGCGCAGGGGTGGGATGTTGGTGCGTTGGTTCAGCAGCGTGGTGAAGAAGGCGGTGGTCTGCCGGGCCTGGGAGCGCACCACCTCCTCAGGGAAAATGACCGGATCCACATTCCTGCCTGTATCCAACAGGATCCTATCCAGGGCATCTCCCACCGGATAGGAAGGATAGGCAATTTGGGCCAAGGCGGATCCAATCGGGATCCCGGCGGATAGACAACCCAGAAGAATGGCCAAAGTCAGACGCATGTGCTGGGATTCCTCCTGCGCTACAGCTTTTCCTCAACACCGGAAAAAAGGGGGGGTTGGACATTGCCAGTCAACCTTGATCCCCGTGCAGCCTACCTTTTGACCGGCAGCTAAGGCGGATTCTACTCGAAGTGCCTCAATTGGCAACCGCCTGCAACCCAATGGAGGGCCAACATGACAAAGGATCTCGCCGCCGACTAGGATCAGGATGCTCTGCTTGGGAGCCTTCAGCCTGTGAGTGTTTGTGTTCGCCTTGCCCCCAGTCCAACTGGAAATCTGCACATCGGCACCGCCCGGACGGCAGTGTTCAACTGGCTGTATGCCCGTCGCCACGGTGGCCGGTTCATTTTGCGCATTGAGGACACCGATCGCGATCGCTCTTTGCCCCGTTACACCCGCAATATTTTGGCAGGCCTGGCCTGGTTGGGTCTGGACTGGGATGAAGGGCCGATCTACCAATCCAAGCGCATCGAGCGCTACCAAGCAGTGGTGCAGCAGCTTCTAGATCAAGGGCTGGCCTACCGCTGCTACGTCAGCGAGGCAGAGCTGGAGGAGATGCGCGCTGCCCAGAAGGCTGCCGGCAAAGCCCCCCGCTACGACAACCGCCACCGCTTTCTCACCGAAGCCCAGCGACGAGCCTACGAAGCCGAGGGGCGGCAGCCAGTGATCCGCTTCAAAATCGAGGAGCCCCTAGAGGTGTCTTGGGTGGATCTCATCCGCGGCCCCATTACCTGGAACACCCAGGATTTGGGAGGAGACATGGTCATTGCCCGAGCGGATGGCTACCCTCTCTACAACTTGGCGGTGGTGGTGGATGATATTGACATGGGCATCACCCATGTGATTCGCGGCGAAGATCACATCGGCAATACCCCCAAGCAGATTTTGCTCTACCGTGCTCTTGGCTACGAACCTCCCCAGTTCGCCCATTCTCCTTTAATCCTGAACCCGGAAGGGAAAAAGCTCTCCAAACGGGATGGGGCAACTTCGGTGACGGAGTTCCAGCAGCTGGGCTTTTTGCCAGAAGCTCTCAAGAACTATTTGGCCTTGCTCAGTTGGTCTCCTCCAGATGGGGAAGAGCTTTTCTCTCTGGAAAAGGCGGCTGCGCTGTTCGACTTTGACCGGGTTAACCGTGCGGCTGCCCGCTTTGACTGGGACAAGCTCAACTGGATCAACAGCCAGTACATCAAGCGGCTTTCCCCGCCAGAACTGGTGGAGCGGCTCACCCCCTTTTGGCAGGCGGCAGGGTTTGACCTTTCCGGAGTGCCGGATCCCACCTGGTTAGAAGATGTGGCCCGCCTGATTGCCGATGGTATCGACCGCCTGGCAGAGGCTCCTCCGCTCAGCCGCTTTTTGTTTCAGGAGCCCCTCAGCTACACGTTGCCAGCTCTGGAACAGTTGCGCCTGCCTGGGGTGGCAGAGGCTATGGCTGCAATGGCCACCACGTTGGCTGCTGCCGAGCTGCCTCAGGTTAACGACTCCGTCCCGCTGACGCGAATGGTGGACAGCTTGAAGCCGCTGGTGGATCAGGTGGCCAAAGCCCAGAACATGAAAAAGGGCCTGCTGATGAAGAGTTTGCGGGCTGCCCTGACAGGAGATCTAGAGGGGCCGGATTTGCTGCAATCTTTTGCGCTTCTGCAGCGGCGGGGCTGGGCCTTGGGGCGGTTAGAGGCTGTGCAGAAGTTGGTTTCTTGTTGATGGAAGTTTATCTCTTGCTGTTAAGCCTTCGGTTGCCTCTGTAGAAAGTGCTCCGCACCGCTGCCGCGATGGGATCCCATGCTGCTAGGCCAGCTACAGGCTGCAAACCAAATTGTCCAAGAACTGGTGCTGCTCTCTTCTCAGTTGTCTTCCCCATCCTCTTCGGACTCTGTAGAGACGAGGGAGCCGGAGCAGTGTGTGCTCAAGTTGGCCCAGACCTTGGTACGGCAGATGGTGGATCGTCTGGGTGCAGCCTCAGCTCGCCTTTGGTTTTTCGACCCGCAGGAAGGATGTTTTCAGTCGGTGGCCCATGCCGGCCTGCTCAGTCTTGCTCATGACCAAATTCAGCGGATCTACCCTGACGACAGCCCTTTGGGACGGGTGGCCCAGGAGGGTCTGCCGCTTTTGAGCAACAATCCCGCCCAAGAAGCCTGGATGCCCGCCCCGGAGTGGGTGAAGGCCAATGGCTTGCGAGGCTTTGTTGCCTACCCGATTAACCGGGGGGAGGAGCGGCTGGGGGCTTTGGCTCTGCTGAGCCGGACACCTCTGGAAGCCAGCTTTCTGATTGTCAAACACGCGGGGGCACGGCGCATCGATCTCATCATTCAGCCCAAGGTTCAACAGGACGCCGGTTCCTCTATCAACCCTCAGGCTCCCTACACCCACTTGGAGCTGAAGATCATCGACGATGGCTGCGGTATGCCGGAGTCCAAGAGCGGGGCGGATCCCGCCCAGCCGTCTGGCCATGGACACGGGTTGCTCAACATGCGCTACCGAGCCGAGTTGATCGGGGCAAGCATTGCTTGGCGTAATCGCCGCTTTGGCAGTGGCACAGTTGTAGAGCTGCGAGTCCCTCTGCCGCCGAGTCCCCGATCTTGCGGCTAGCCCCCCCTTTTCTGAGGTAGCAGACGCAGCATTTTCAGTCTCAACCTGTTCTATAGTCGTTTAAGCTCAAGGGTTCCCGGTTCTCTAACCTGTCTGGTGGAGGGATCCTCTCACGCTGGCAAGGCGGAGTTTTTGCGCTGTCGTTAACACTGCGAGGAGAAGCATCTGTGGCCTATCGTGTGACTTTGATCCCTGGGGATGGCATCGGCCCGGAAGTGGCCAAGGCGATGACCACGGTCTTGGAGGCTACTGGGGTTCGGTTCGAATGGATCCCGGTAGAAGCAGGAGTGGAGGTGATCGAGAAATACGGCACCCCCTTGCCGCCCCAGGTGTTGGAGTCCATTCGGGAAACCAAAGTGGCGATCAAAGGGCCGATTGGCACTCCCGTAGGTACTGGCTTTCGTTCGGTCAACGTAGCCATTCGCAAGGAGCTGGATCTCTACGCCAATCTGCGCCCGGCCAAATCCATGCTCGGTGTCAAAAGCCCTTTTCAAGACATTGACCTAGTGGTGGTGCGGGAAAATACTGAAGATCTCTATGCCGGGATCGAGTTTGAACGGGGCACGCCGGAAGCCATCCAAGCGCGGGAGGAAATGATGCGCCTCTCCGGCAAACCCATCCGCGAGGGATCCGCCATTGGCATCAAGCCCATTTCGGACTTCGGCAGCCGCCGCATTGTCAAATTTGCCTTTGAGTACGCCCGCCAGAATGGCCGCAAGAAGGTGACGGCAGTTCACAAAGCCAACATCATGAAGTTCACCGATGGCTTGTTTCTGCAGGTGGCACGGGAGGTGGCCCAGGAGTACCCCGACATCGAGTTTGAAGATCGCATCGTGGACAACATGTGCATGCAACTGATGCAAAAGCCGCAGCTCTACGATGTGCTGGTGCTCACCAACCTCTATGGGGACATCATTTCCGACTTGTGCGCGGGGATGATCGGCGGGCTGGGGGTGGCGCCAGGAGCCAACATTGGCGATGGGATTGCGGTTTTTGAGGCCATTCACGGCTCTGCTCCCAAGTACGCTGGCCAAAACAAAGTCAACCCCTGCGCTCTGATCCTCTCCGGGGCAATGATGCTGCGCTACCTGGGAGAACGGGAGGCTGCCGCCAGGGTGGAGGCGGCGGTGCAGGCGGTGATTGCTGAAGGCAAGCAGCTCACCTACGACCTGGCTACCGGGGATCCCGTCGGCACTCAGGAGATGGCAGAGGCCATTGCTGCCCGCGTGCGGGAGATGGCTCCGCAGTAGGGTTTGGCGTCAAATGTTCTAATCCCAGGCTCCTCAAAAGGGAGGGACTGGGGGCCTCAGTACCCCAAAGCCAGATCCACCACCCCTAGCAAGGGATCCCCGGCCCGGAAGCGCCGCACATTTTCTCGCACCCGCTTAGAGAGGGCTGGGACAATCATGGCATCGGTAAGAGCAGTGTGGGGGGTAATCAGGCAATTGGGCAAGCTCCAGAGGGGATGCCCATCCGGTAGGGGCTCGGGATCCGTAACATCCAAGGCGGCCCCGCGAATGACCCCCTGCTGCAGGGCGGCCACCAAGTCGGAGGTCACGATGTGCTTGCCTCGCGCCACATTCACCAGCCAGCACTGGGATCCCATCTGCTCCAACTCAGCTTGGGCGATGATCCCCTCGGTTTCCGGCGTGAGGGCCAAAGCCAGGATCACCACATCTGCCCCTGCCAACACCGTTTGCCGTTCCGCGAGCGTCACCACCCGTGTGGCACCCGGCAAGGGATCCGCCTTGCGACGCACCACGTCGATGGAGCACTGAAAAGGCTGCAACAGCTTGATCAACTCTTGGGCGATGCCCCCGGCCCCGAAAATGACCACACGGCTACCCCAGAGGCTGGTACCGGAGCCCTCCTGCCAAGTTTGGGCCAAGGCGCGGATCTTCAAGTCGCGCAAGCCGGCCAAGGTCAGGGCCAAGGCATGTTCCGCCACTGGCTGGGCATAGACCCCCTTGCCACAAGTCCACACATAGGCAGGATGCAAAACCCCTGCCCGAACAAAGGGTTCCACCCCTGCCCAGGGCAGCTGCACCCAGCGGATCCCTTTCCCTTCCGCCAGACAACGCTTCAGGCCGGGCACATCAAAGGCATCGGCCCAGACCAAGGCTTCTGCTTCTGCCAGGGGCACAATTTCGCCACCCCCTGCCAAAACAGCCTCTTTGAGCCAGGGGCGAAGATGGCCGGGTTCGACGGCAATGCGTTTGCCTTGGATGCCCATAGGAACCGTTGGATAAGGCTTTCCCCTTGCCAGGATACTGTCGGCAGAGCGAGAGATGGCATGCACGGGCAGCCGCAAAAACCGGTGATCGAGTGTTAAGGGATCCCAAAGGGATCCTGGGCCACTTCCATAGGATCGCTAGGGTGAAAATTAGGGCTGCTGTGTTGGCTCAATCCTTAAGTAGGTAGCATTCCCCAATGACCCTATCCGAACTGCTGATCTTGGTGACGCTGCTCTTTCCCGGGATCCTGTTGTCGCTCATTGTGATGGGAACCTTTGCCGCAGGGGGATAATCATCTCCCGATGACAACGGTGAAGCCCTAAAGACGTGAAGACATGTCCAAAACCAAGCTGAGCGCCTGGGTCATGGGCTGGGGGTTAGCCTGCACTGCTGCTCTCTTTTTGCCCAGCGTGGCTGCTCAAGCTCAGGTGACCCTCGGTGTGCAGCCGGTGCGGGTGGTGCAAGGGATCCCTTTGTACCGGAAGGAGGTTTGGGTTGGAGACAATCGGATCCCAGTTTCTATCGTGGTCATTTCTCTCGCAGCGGGCCAACTGCGGCCTATCTGGGCTGCACCTGCGGGGCTGGTGGGTCTGGGGGAGCTGTCTTCCTTTGGCCCCGAACAGGGAGCAGTAGCCGCCATTAACGGTGGGTTTTTCAACCGCAACACCCGTCAGCCGCTGGGGGCAATTCGTCGGGATGGCCGTTGGATCTCCAGCCCCATTTTGGGTCGTGGGGTCATCGCCTGGTCGGATGGGACGGCAGGGCAAGAAGGGGGATCCGTGCGCTTTGCCCGTTTGCGGATGCAAGCAGAGCTGCGCAATGCCATTGGGGATCAAATCCCAGTGGTGGGCATCAATACAGGCTATATCCTGCCTGGCATCTCCCAGTTCACCCCCGACTGGGGATCCACCTACACCACCCAAACGGACGACGAAATGCTCGTGATGGTGCGGCAGGATCAGGTGCAAGAAATTCTGGTGGCGGGCCTGGCCGGCAGTTTAACGGTACAGATTCCCAGTGAGGGGTATGTATTGGCAGGGCGGGGGCTAGAAGGTGCCCTAGAAGCCCGCAAGCTGGTTCCCGGGGATCGCCTCAGCCTTCATCTGCGCTTGGATCCGCCTGAGCTGGAAGCTTATCCCCACATCCTAGGGGCAGGGCCGCTCTTGCTCTTGGATGGGCAGGTGGTTTTGGATGCCCGATTGGAGGGATTTCAGCCTCTCTTTCGCCGGCAGCGAGCCGCCCGCAGTGCCATCGGCCAACTGGACAGCGGACATTTGCTGCTGGTTACCGCCGGCAATGCCCAGGAAAATCAAGGGCTCACCCCGCTGGAGATGGCACAGTTGATGCAGCAATTGGGCTGTCGCCATGCCTTGAACTTGGATGGGGGCAATGCATCCACCTTGGTGCTGGGGGGAGAAGCCGTCAATTTGGAACACCGACACCCAGAAGCCAGCCCACCCAACAGTGAGACGGATCCCAGTCCCTCCCGGCGGCGCACACCCCGAGTTCACAATGGCCTAGGGTTTTTCCCAAGCCCAAGTCGGTGACAGAAAACTTTTGTGCCGGCGGGATGGAGTCTTTTCCCTTTGATCCAGGGATCGAGGGTGGGATCCCCGGACTTTCTGGCTGATTGGATGAGGGGTCAAGTATTCTCCAGGATTGGATCTACCTTCTCAACAAAAATCTCTCCTCGCCAGAGGAAGGACTCGGCTTTGATTGCGCAATGGGATCCCGGCAATCTCAGCACCCAAAGCCCCAGAGCTTTTTCAGGTCAATTTTAAGTGGGATCCAAACTGAACGCCCAATGCTCATTTCTCATAACAGAAATAGAGATTAAATTAAGTAGAAAACATTGGCCTTGAGACCGGTAAGAAAAATGATCAAAGAGGCGATCTCTTGAAGAAGACGACCTCAGAGTATAAAAGGCACGCAATTCTTTACGCTTCTGCTAAATCAGATTCTGGTTTTCAAAAAAGTATTGTCAATAATCCATTTTTTGACGAAGATGATTGACGAATTTATATTTCTTCACTCTCGAGGTTAGAAATTAACTCCTTGGACTTTTGGTTACAATTCTCTCTACTACGAATGTTCGCTAATGTGTAGGCCTACCCGGCTCCCGACCAAATGTATAGTTATTTTAAAAATGACTATCTCTCCTGGTGGACAAGGCTTTTGCGGTAGGTTGACCCTTGCTCCTCTCTCGTGGGTGGGCTGCTGGTACTGGCATTCCTGTTTGTGAGAGTTAATCTTATTTGGAAGAAATTGATCTTTTTCTCAAATTTTTATAGAGCACCTCTATACTCAAGTGAGATAGCCCTGCACACAAGCTTCTGGGCTAGGCCTGAAATTTTATTGAGATCCCCTGTCAAAGCTTTTCAGGTATTGCCTCTTGTGCCGAAAAGCTAGGATGGGCAAGGATTGTATTTTCTATTACTCTATTGGGGATGATTTGTATGCCAGCTAGAAGCAGAACCGACTCATTGACGGATACGCACAGGTGGTGTTTCATGGAATCCATAGCCGACGCTCTCCACCACTTGTAGGCCCTATAACCTAGGGCCGTGTTCTCTAGCCTGCTCGCGAGATAGAACGTGGTTTGCACTGCTTCTCCAAATCCTATGCCTTCCTCCAAGGATGCCGCTCCTGTAGCCCGCGCCAAACAGCCTGCGCCTCAAGCCAGCCCTGCTGCCGGCGAGCTTTTCCTTCAGCAGAATGGATCCCTCTCCGCCCAGTTGGTTCCCCAGGGATCCCTGCAGCTTTACACCCACCCCAGCCGGGGCATGTTTACGCCCGTCATGGCTCAGGCGATGCGCTTGGCAGGCCAGGGAACGCGGGTGCTGATCGTGCAATTTCTCAAGGGTGGGATCAATCAGGGGCCCGAAAATCGTCTCTCCCTGGGCAGATCCTTGGAGTGGGTTCGTTGTCGCCTGCACCGCTGCATCGATACACCTCACCTAGAGCCTGAGGAGCGGGTGGCATTGGATGAGCTGTGGCAATTCACCCAGGAGGCTGTCAGGAGTGGCCGCTATGACTTGGTGGTGTTGGATGAGCTGAGCTTGGCTGTGAAGTTGGGCCTGATCTCAGAAGCTGAAGTGCTGAGCTTAATCGACCAACGCCCCATCTCCATGGACATGGTGATCACCGGGCCGGAGATGCCGGATTCGTTTCTGGAGCGGGCGGACTTGATCACGCAGCTGCGCCTACGTGGCATCCCAGGCCCAGGGCTCCGCACTGCCGATGGGAATGTTGCCTGCTCTCTGGATCCCCCTCAATTCAACGGCACAAGTGCTATGCCTACAGCAGCCCATGTTGCTCCGCACCGCTAGCGCAAACAGTTTCCGCTCCGAAAGACCTAGGCAACACGGGTCGCGTCAGGGGGGCGGAGTCCCAATAAGACTGGAGCTTGTCCACCAGATGTGCCCTCACTCTCCAGGAAGCCGGCTGTAGCCATGTTGAAAAACGACCGCTGGATCTGTGAGCAAGCGCGGCGAGGGATGATTGAGCCCTTCTGTCCTGAGCTGGTGCGCGCTGTTGAGTCTCGGCCTGTTTTGAGTTACGGGCTGTCCTCCTACGGCTACGACATCCGCCTGTCGCCGGTGGAGTTCAAGATCTTTCGCCATGTGCCCGGCACAGTGGTGGATCCCAAACGGTTTAACCCCAAGAATCTGGAAGCGGTGGAGCTGCACCACGACGAGATGGGGGATTACTTTATCATCCCGGCCCATTCCTATGGGTTGGGGGTGTCCTTGGAACGGCTGCAAGTCCCGGATAACATTACCGTGATCTGCATTGGCAAATCTTCCTATGCCAGGGTGGGTCTGATTGCCAACCTGACGCCGGCTGAAGCGGGATGGCGGGGCTATCTCACTCTGGAGTTTTCCAACGCCTCCAGCGCCGACTGCCGTGTGTACGCCAACGAAGGGGTGGTCCAGCTTCTGTTTCTGGAAGGGGATCCCTGCCAAGTGACCTACGCCGACCGCGCCGGCAAGTATCAGGATCAGCCGCAGCAGGTGGTGGTGGCCAGGGTTTAGCTGCTTCCCTCAAAAGGGAGAGGGTTGGCGGGATCCGGTTGGCTATGCTGGATCCACGTAGAACCCCATCTTGATTCATCTCCATGCCTGACTCTTTTTCGCCTGCTGCCGCTCCCCCCGGTGAGGCTGAGCCTTTGGGCGATAGGGAGTCCAATCCCGATCTGCTTACAGCTTCCTACGATTACACTCTCCCTCCAGACCAGATTGCGCAAACGCCGGTGGAGCCCAGGGATCAGGCGCGGATGCTGGTGGTGTACCCGGATAGGCACGAGCATCGCCGCTTCTGCCATCTGCCTGACTACCTGCAGGAAGGGGATCTGCTGGTTCTCAACGATACCAAGGTGATCCCGGCCCGCCTGTTCGGGGCTAAGGAACCCTCTGGGGCGCGGGTCGAAGTGTTGCTGCTGGAGCCTTGCCTGGAAGGGATCCCTGCCGCCGCCCAACCTCTGCCGGATCAGGCGTGGAGCTGGCGGGTTTTGGTCAGGCCGGGCAAACGGGTGAAGGTGGGGGATCGGATTGGTTTTTGGAGCAAGCAGGGATCCCCCTCTGGGCTGAGGGCCACCGTTCTGGCTTTGGATCTGGAAACCGGCGGGCGAGTGGTGCAGTTTGAGTGGGAAGGGGCGCAACCTTTTGAGGAAATCCTGGAACAGGTGGGCCGGATCCCGCTTCCTCCCTACATCAAGGCTTCCGGATCCCCGGGCTCAGGACAAGTTCGCCCTCAAGACTACCAAACCCTCTGGGCCAAACACCCCGGCTCGGTGGCTGCTCCCACGGCAGGGCTGCACTTTACCCAGGAGCTGCTGGAGCGGCTGGCCCAAAAAGGGATCCAAACCGCCTACATCACCCTGAACATCGGCCTGGGTACCTTCCGACCGGTGGAGGCGGAGCGGGTAACCGAACATCGTCTCCACAGCGAGTGGCTCAAGGTGCCGGCAACAACGGTAGCAGCCATCCAAAAAGCCCAAGCCCGAGGGGGGCGGGTGATCGCGGTGGGAACGACTGTGGTGCGCTCTTTGGAAACCGCGGCAGCCTCTGGCACCTTGCAGCCTTGGCAGGGGAAAAGCGATCTATTCATCTACCCCGGCTACTCCTGGCGGGTGATTCAAGGACTGGTCACCAATTTTCATCTGCCCCGCTCCAGCCTGATGATGCTGGTGGCTGCGCTGATCGGGCGGCAAAGGCTGCTGGATCTCTACCGAGAGGCCGTCGACCAGGGGTATCGCTTCTATTCCTTTGGGGATGGCATGCTGATCCTGCCCTAGGGCTGGGGCTGACCTCCCTGGGATCCCTTGAAGGAACCGGCCTCCGCTTCTGCTTCAACTGGGGTCGAAGGACGGTTTTGCCCGCCGGCAAACCAGTTCCGGATGCGATCCCATTCCACCTGATGGTAGCCGTCCACCGCCCAATTGGCCCGCCGCTGCAGCATGTGCAGAGGAAAGAAGGTGGCCAGAGCCAGCACCGGGATCCCTGCCGAACGGGCTGCCTGAATGCCGGGGTAGGTGGCCTCAATGCTCAAGCACTCCTGGGCAGGCAATTCCATCCGCTGCAAAAGCAGGCGGTGCAAGTGTCCTGGGGAAAGCATTGGGCCTGCATCATCCCCCGTCACTCGGTAGGATCCCCCATCGGTCAACTGTATCAGGGCCGGGCAACAGGACTGGAAACGCTCCAGAAAAGCGGTCACCTCGGCTGCCCCTTGGCCACACAGCAGGCCGACCTTCAGTTGCAGCCGCTCCAGCGTCTCCAAAGTTTCCGCCAAACCGGGAATGAGAGGCAATTCCCTCTGCCCCTGCAAAGCCTGTCGGTAGTATAGGGCCTTGCGTTTCAGCAGCTCTTCCAGTTGTTTGGGGCTGAGCACCCGCCCTTGATCCCCCCACAGAGCCGGCAGGCGCTCTCGATCCGGTCGGCCCAGGTATTGCAGCCGGTAAAGCTCCCGCTGCCCAGGGGATCCCGACTTCGGCCAGCACAGGTTCCAGGGGCGCAGGTTCTCTTCCACCAGCAGTTGGTTGATGGCCTGTAGGTGCAAGTTCTCGTCATCGGCCACCACTCCACTCCAGCTCAAGATCACCCCTTGCAGTCCCATAGGGGGGACATCACCCTCTGCTAACGACCGCAACCCAACTGCCGGATCCCTGCTTCAGATCACAGCAGATGGCTTGTCTATCCATTTTGAACGCGACGCTCGAACTCTTCCCGAGTGGCGTCCACCAATTGCACCGCCTCTGGATAGAGTTCAGGATGGTTTTGCTTCAGCCAACTGAGCACCCGCGCCAATTGAGCTGCACACAGATCCAAATCCGCTTGAAAAATAACCGCCGCCGCCATGTGCTGAGCATATTCGGGCGGGTGACCCTGCTGCGCCAGCTCCGCCGTCAAAGCGGCCAAGGCTTGTTGACGAACTGAGGGCGACGAACTTTCGGGAGAAGACATAGGCCAAGCCCTTCAAGCGGGAGAGTAGCGGCGCAAGGCCAGCGTGACGTTGTGCCCACCAAACCCAAAGGCATTCACCAAAGCGGCCTCAACAGCCATCTGCCGCCCCTTGTGGGGGACAAAATCCAGCCCTTCGCACTCGGGATCGGGGTTGTCCAAGTTGAGGGTGGGAGGAACCCAGCCGTGGTGGATGGCCAAAGCTGTGGCCACCGTGGCAATGCCGCCCGCTCCCCCCAACAGGTGGCCGGTCATGGACTTGGTGGCGCTGATGGCCAAACGGGGGGCATGCTCGCCAAAGACCGACTTGATGGCCTGGACCTCGGCGATATCCCCTACAGGGGTGCTGGTGGCATGGGCATTGATGTGTTGCACATCCCCAGGCTGAAGCCCGGCATCCTTGAGGGCCAGCCGCATCGCCCGGGCCGCTCCCTCGCCGCCGGGGGCAGGGTTGGTCATGTGGTGGGCATCGCAGGTGAGGCCATAGCCGACTATCTCCGCATAGATCTTGGCCCCGCGGGCGCGGGCGTGCTCCAACTCCTCCAGCACCAGGATCCCTGCTCCTTCCCCCATGACAAAGCCATCCCGATCCCGATCGAAGGGCCTACAGGCTTGCTCCGGGGCGTCGTTGCGGGTGGAAAGGGCCTTCATGGCACTGAACCCCGCCATGGACAAAGGGGTAACCGCCGCTTCCGTGCCACCTGTAATCGCCGCTTGCACCTCTCCCCTCTGGATGAGCCGAAAGGCATCGCCAATGGCGTTGGAGCCAGAGGCACAGGCCGTAACTGTGCAGGAATTGGGGCCTTTGGCGCCAAAATGAATGGCCAGGTGACCCGCAGCCATGTTGGCAATCATCATGGGCACCATGAAGGGGCTACAGCGATCCGGCCCTTTCTGCAGATAGATGGTCTGCTGCTCTTCCAAGACGCGGATGCCGCCGATGCCGGTGCCCAAGATCACCCCCACTTGCTCAGCGTTGAGAGCGGTGATGCGAAAGTCAGCGTCCTCCAAGGCTTGCCGGGTGGCCGCCATCGCCAGGTGCACAAAGCGGTCGGTGCGCTTGACATCCTTGCGATCCAAGTAGTCGAGGGGATCAAATCCCTTCACCTCTCCGGCAATACGGCAATCGTGGCGGGAGGCATCAAAATGGGTAATCGGCCCAATGCCGCAGCGCCCTGCCAGCAAGCTCTGCCAAAACTCGGCAGGAGAGTTGCCAATGGGGGTGACCGCGCCCAGCCCCGTAATCACAACGCGGCGGGTTGGCCTGAGAGCAGTGGCGGGATCTGTGGTAGCCATCGTCCGGTGTTAGCCCGGGGGTATAGAGTCAGAACTGGGGGCAGACTAGGCAGCTTTCTTCGAGAGGATGTAGTTGACAGCGTCTTGCACGGTGGCGATCCTTTCTGCATCTTCATCGGGGATCTCCAGGTCGAATTCCTCTTCAAAAGCCATGACCAGCTCCACCGTATCAAGGCTGTCGGCCCCCAGGTCGTTCTGGAAATTGGCTTCTGGGGTCACTTTGTCATCTTCCACGCCCAGTTGATCGGACACGATCTTACGAACACGGCTGTAAACTTCGTCTGCGCTCATGCTTGGAATCCCAACTCTCGATTCAGCGTGTCTTGGCCGGGCCAACCAGCGGCCAATGAAGCAATCCCTATTGTATCGGACAATGGATCCCCTCTTGTGAGCAGCCTCACCTGCATTGGCTGCTGCGGCCAGGGTATGGGAATTGGGCGGCAGCCTTTTCGGTTGTGGGAAAGAAAAGCTAGTATAGTCCACTGCGTCTCTACCACTGGATTCTAAGGAGAACTTGCTTCCATGCCCCGCGCTTACGAAACGATGCTGATTGTGCGTCCTGATCTGTCAGATGAACCCCTCGAACAACTGCTCAGCAGTCAGGAGGCAATCCTGCGAGAGAACGGAGTAACCCACGTGGAGATTACCAATAGGGGCAAGCGCCGCTTTGCCGGGTTTGAGATGAAAAAGTTCAAGGAGGGTCTGTACATCCAGTTCAACTACGAAGCCGAACCCAATGCGGTGGCTGCCTGGGAGAAAAACCTGCGCATCAACGAGAGTGTGCTGCGCCACATGACTCTCCGCGTCGGCTAGGTTTGACGGCATCCTGGCCTGCGGGCATGATGGAAGTGCCCTGAGCTGCCCCTTATCCCTGGATGGCTCCGTTATGAACTCGATTGTGTTGATGGGCGAGGTTCTGTCTGAGCCAGAGCTGCGCTACACCCCTGATAACTTAGCTGTTGCGTCCTTGGTGATTGGCTTTCCCAGCTTGCGCCCGGATGAGCCGCCCTACCGGGTGCGCGTTTCCTCTTTTGGAGAACTGGCCAAAAGGGTGGTGGACACCTGCCATGTGGGCGACCAAATCACAGTGGAAGGCCAACTGCACATGAATGTGGTGGAGCGAGATGGGCGCAAGGAAAAGCTGGCCGAGATCACCGCGCGCCGTGTCCATCAGCTGGGATCCGCTCGCGTCCTCTCTCTGACGGGGATGGGTGAACCGGCAACTGGGGAATCCTCTGAAGGGGATGTCCCTTCCCCACCAGATCCCAACGATATCCCGTTCTAGAGGTTGTGAGATTTGTCGGGATCCCCCATGTCTCAAAAACTTGGCGAGCTCTTGGGATCCCTGCAGGTCATCGGCTACTCGGTGCAGGGACGTCCTATTCACCTTTGGCAGCTCACCCAAGGGATTCGCTCCTTGCTGCTGATCGGCGGAGTACACGGGGACGAGGTGGAAGGATACACTCTGATCGAGCGCTATGTGGCCTCGGGGAGATGGGGATCCCTGGCCGGGAAAGCGACCCTATGGGCAATCCCTCGCTTGAACCCGGATGGCTGTGCCCTTGGGCAACGTCTCAATGCCAACGGTGTGGATCTCAACCGCAATCTGCCCACCCAAGATTGGATCCCGGCCTCTTTGGAAGCTCGCTATCCGCCCGGAGCAGCCCCAGGCTCCGAGCCCGAGACGCAGGCGTTGTTGGAGGGCTTGGCCCAGATGAGGCCCCAATTTATCCTTTCTGCCCACTCCTGTCAGGCACACCCCTGTGTGAACTACAACGGCCCTGCCCTTGAGCTGGCCCAGGTGATGGCCGCTTGCAACGGCTTGCCCATTACCGCCGACATTGGCTACCCTACCCCTGGTTCTCTGGGCACTTGGGCAGGGCAGGAACGGCGGATCCCAACCCTAACGCTGGAAATCCTGCGGGGCACTCCCCTCGATCAAGTCTGGCAAGAGCAGGCCGAGGCGCTGCAGGCGGTGTTGGAGTGGGCAGCCCAAGGCGATGCCTTCTGACCGGTGTCAAGATCTCTGAACTTTCGTTGCCAATCTGCCTAGTTCGTTCAAGATATCTGGGGTTTTCTCGCCCAAATCTTCTACAACACAGATAGGTGGGGCAGAGCAGAGGGGAGCTTGGAGTCGAGGGAAAAGGGGTCAGAGGTCAACCCCGAAGTCACGCTGCTTCTGCCTTGTGCCCCGCTGTTAGCCATCTGGAGGAAGCCGATATGTTCAGCAGGATTTTGGTGGCAGTGGATCGGTCGGAGCTGAGCCAGGGAGTATTTCAAAAGGCCGTCCAAGTGGCCAAGGCCATGCAGGCCCAGATGATGATTCTCCATGTTCTGTCTCAGGAAGAGCCGGGCGCCCCAGAGCCGCCGATGATCCTGGGGGTAGATTACAGCTCCACCATCAGCGCCGAGCTGTGGCAGTCCTACCGGGAGCAATGTGCCATCTTCGAGCAAAACCAGATGGACTACCTGCGCTCGCTGGTGGAGAAAGCGGCTGAGCACGGGATCCGCGCTGAGTACACCCTCAACTACGGCAACCCCGGTCGGGTCATCTGCGATCTGGCCCGCTCTTGGGATGCGGACTTGGTGGTGGTGGGCCGCCGCGGCCACTCCGGCCTGAGCGAGCTGTTTCTGGGCAGCGTCAGCAACTACGTGCTGCACCGCGCCCCCTGCTCGGTGTTGACGATACAAGGGGAAGCCCTGAAAAAAGCAACCCAAACCGCGGAGGAGAAGACAGCTACCTCTGCTGGCTAAGGCTCTAGGAACTCGGGGGCGAGGGGGTGGAAGGCGGTTGCGTGAGTGGGGCGGAGTCCTTGCTCTCCGGCTGGCCTTCCAAGAGGCGATTCACTTCGGTTTCCAGGCTGTTGAAGGTGCTCAGCTCGATCACGGCAATGTCCGGCTGGCGGCTGCTTTGCACATAGGCCCGCAAGCCAGAGGAGGCCAAGCTCAGGGCCAAGGGATCCTGCTCGGCGTCAGGCTTGGGCTCAAAGGTCAGCCGTAGGTCGGGCTCAGACAACACCCTTTGGGCTTCCGCGTCGGCCTGTTCCACAAACTCCTTGGCGCGGGCAGCATTTAGGCTGGAGAACAGAGAGCCGAGATCCACAGGCTGGCCCGGTCGCTCCAGGTTTTCCCAGCGCAGCTCCAAGGATCCCTTCTCTGAAGGCCGAGGGGTGAGGGTGACCTTTTCCCCTTGGGATTCTAAGGTGACTTGGCCCACTTGGTTGGCGTTGAGGCGGGCAATGCGGTGATCCCGCAGCTCTTCCAAGTCGGAGCGGAGAATATCGGCGGTGGAGGTGAGCAGGGTGGCTACTGCCGGGTGCTCAGAGGTGATGACGTACACCTGGCCATCTTTCTCCGATCCCAAAGCGACCTTCAGGGTTTTGCCCTCCTCCAGCTCTACCGTCAGCCGGGCGGAAGGCTGCTCCAGGCCATAGGGGGCGAGCTCGTCTTTGGTCTCGGCGGGGAACTCCACGGCTTGCAGGCGAGACAAAGTATTGAGCAGACGATCGACGTTGAGGTCATCGGCAGGCAGCTCGCGGGGCTGGACAATCTGCCAAGTAAAGTGCTCCGCACCGCTGGCGCGAACGTCTTGCCGCTGCAGGCGAACAACTTCCGGCTCCGCCTCTGCCAACTGCACTTGCAGGGCTTTCACCTCGGCTGTATCAAACTGAAGCAAAGTCTTGTCCCGCAAAGCCAAGAGAGAGGGCAACAGGGATCCCTTCTGGGCACTGCTTAGAAGCACCACCTGTCCCCCTTCGGGCTGGGCGTAGAAGCCAGAGCCGTCGAAGTTGTCGTTGCCGATGGCCAGGCGGTAGGGATCCCCTTCTTTGGGGAAAAGGGCAATTTGGTGTCGCGGCTGATCCAGGCCAAAAGCGGCTAGGTCGGTGGCCCCCTCTAGGGTGATTTGGGGAGTGAGGCGGGAGAAGGTGTTGAGCAACTGCTCAATGGGGAAGTCCAGCGCCGCCGACTGGATGGGACCGACGATCCGCCAGTGGGATCCCTCTTCTTCTGGATTGCGCTCCAAAAGGATTTCCAAGTACTCCGCACCGCTGCCGCGAACGGATTCCCCCTCTTTCTGTTGGCGGATTTCAATGCGGGCGATGGTGTCGGTGGCAAAGTGGAACAGCCGCGCTCGCTCCGCCTGTTGCTCCTGACGCAGTTGCCGGATGTTGTCCAAGAGGAAGTAGCCCAGCAAACAGGCCACCGCCAAACCCAGGAGAATCCAGGTGGTTCGCTTGAACATGCCTGCTTTCCTCCAGCTCTACCGTCTTTGCCACCACAGGGCAGCTCCGGAACCCAGGGCCGCCAAGGGCAAAAGGACCGTCGATCCCAACACCAGCCAGCGGAAGTTTTGACCGGTCAGGGTGAGACGGCGATCCGTGATGGATTTGGGGCGGATGGAGATCTGCTCCGTTTGCTCAGTCAGCCAGTTGAGGGTGTTCAAGAAGAGATCCCGGTTGCCCTGCTGCCGCAAGTTGCCGTTGAGGGCAAAGTTGACATTGCCGATCACCACCAGGCGGGCCTCCTGCCGGGATCCCGAGCCCTGTTCTGGGTCGGTGTCCAGACGGCGGGTTAAAGCAACGCCCAGGGTAAGGGGGCCAGGCTTGTCCTGCTCCGGATCGAACTGCAGGGGGCCACTTTCCAGGTCAGGACTGGTCTCCCCCCAGCTTTGCGGGTTGGTGCGCAGTAGGGGCGTGGCTTGGATCCCTTCGCGGGCTTCGGTTTCCACAGAGCGGGCCAGGGGGAACAGGGTCATTAGCCGCTGGGCCGCCAAGGGGGCGGTGATGGGGTGATCCCCGTAGGTAGTAACCAGGGCAACCGCCGGCCCTGTCCCCAACAGTTGGCTGACGCTGCTCACCTCAATGAGGATGTCATCCCCCAAGACCACGCCCCACTCTTCCAGCAAGGGATCCAGGCCGGCATCCACCCGTGGCCCGATCAGCAACAGCAGCCGTCCTCCCTCGGCCAGGTAATCCTGCAGTTTCTCCACCTCGCCGGGGAACAAAGCCCGCTGTGGCCCCGCCAGCACCAGGACATCCGCCTCTTCTGGGATCCCCGATTGCACCAAGTTGAGGGGCTCTACCCGATAGCCTTCCTGACCCAGGGCTGCCGCCGCCTGGGCCAGAGTTGGAGTACCTTCCCTCGCTTCCAGCCCCACTTCCCCGTGCCCTTGCACGAAATAGGCCAGCAACTCCCCTCGGTTGACCACTTTGGACAGGACGGGGGTCAGTTTGCTCTCCAGATCAGGGGCAGGGGGCTGAGGCAGTTGTTGCCGGCTTTCTCCGGCCTCCACCACCAGGGTGTTGTTCTGGGTCACCTGCAGCCGCTGAATGGTCAGGGGATCCCGATTGGGATCCACAAACTCAAACTGAAAGCGGTTGGGGTTAAGGCGGCGATAGCGCTCCAGTTGTTCCCGCAGATTGGGATCCGGCGCAGTGGTGACCACCCAAACTTTGACCGGTTGCGCCAATCCCTGCACCAATTGCCGGGTTTGGGGCGAGAGGGTAAACAGACCCTCCTCGGTGAGATCCAGCCGCAGGTCGTAGCGCACCGCCACCACATTCACCAGCACTAGAATGACGGCCATCGCCGCCGCCGCCACCAGGATGTTGGCGTTGGTCTGGGTGGAACGCAAACCGAGGAAGACCCCCACCTCCTGCCGGTGGGTGATGCCCCAAGCCACCAGCAGGGCCAAACCTGTTGCCAGCATGCTCAGGGGCACAGCCGTCCAACCGGTAAAGGCGGATCCCACCACCAGGCCGATGGCGATGACGCCAATGCCCAGGATCCCTGTCCAGTCCAATAACGCGCGCCAGTCCTTCATAATGCTCCGCACCGCTGCCGCAAACACCGCACTCCTCCCATCTGACCCTAGCTCTGTTGCCAGCGCAGGCTTTCCACCGATTGCACCGTGGCAAACAGCCCCAGGACGATGATGCTCAAGAAAAGAATGAGGCTGCTGCTGCTGAGGATCCCTTGCACCCAGTTGCTATATTGCTGCAGCAAAGACACATGCCGCAGCGTCGCGGCAATCCAGTTCTCCTCCTGGCCGGCTGCCGCGTCGATCACCCAGAGCAGCAGGATCAGGCCAAAGGTGGCCACCGCCGCGATGAGCGTGCTGTCTGTCAGAGAAGAGATAAACAACCCCAAGGCCATAACGCTACCCGCCAGCAGAGTTAGGCCCACATAACCCATCAGGGTCAGGCGGTAGTCCACTGCCGGGTTGGCGCTGCTCAGCACCAGCACATGGTAGACCAGCGGCGGCAGCAGCAGCGTGATGAAAAACACCCAGACCGCCAACCATTTGCCCAGGGCCACCTCCAAGTTGGTGATGGGAGAAGTAGCCAGCAGCTCCATGGTGCCCCGCCGCCGCTCCTCGGCATAGGAGCTCATGGTGAAGATGGGCAATAGAAATAAGGAGAGGGTGCCCAAGAGGTTGAGAAACTGCTGTGACAGGATGGTGGCCGCGTCGAAATTGTTCTCCTGGCCGAACTGGGCGAAAAGATCCACCTGCTGAGAAAAGCTGATCACCCGCACCAGAATATTAAAGAAGAAAAACCCCGCCAGTCCCCAAAACACCGCGGCCACCACATAGGCAATGGGGGAGGTGAAGTAGCCGCGCAGCTCTTTGCGAAAAATGGCAACCACTCCGTTCATGCCGCTTCCTCCAATGCGCCCTCAGATCCCTCTTGCGTAGTGAGCTGCAGGAAAATCTCTTCCAAAGAAGCCTGCGGGCGGCCTATCTCGTAGAGGTCGATCCCTGCCTGCACCAGCACCCTGGCCACCTCCGGGATCCAGCCGTCCGCGGCAGCGTTGCTCTTGAGCTGCACCTGCCAGCGGGAGGGATCCGCCGCCAAGGGCTGTAGGCTCACCACCTCCACTTGGGGCAAAGGCTGCAGGGCCGTCCGGATGGCCATTGCCTCGGTTGCCCCCACCACCAGCTTTGCCTGCTGCCGATCCTGGAGCTGGGCTGTCAGCTCGGCAGGCGTGCCAATGGCCGCCACCTGGCCGCGGTTGATGATCACCACTCGGTCGCAGGTCATGCTCACCTCGGGCAGGATGTGGGTGGAGAGGATGATGGTGTGCTCCCCCGCCAGGCTCTTGATGAGCTTGCGCACCTCGATAATCTGCTTGGGATCCAGCCCAATGGTGGGCTCATCCAGGATGATCACCGGCGGGTCGTGAACCAGGGCTTGGGCGATGCCCACCCGCTGCTTAAATCCCTTGGAGAGCTTGCGGATGAGGGTGTGGCGCTTTTCTTCCAGGCTGCACCGCCGGATCGCCTCGTCCACCCGCCTGGGCCGATCGCCAGCGCTGACCCGCTTGATCTGGGCCACAAAGTGCAGGTACGCCTCCACCGTCATGTCGGGGTAGAGGGGTGGGTTTTCCGGCAGATAGCCAATGCGCTGCCGCACCGCCATCGAGTTTTCGTGAACATCAAACCCGGCCACCCGCGCCGTCCCCTCGCTGGCAGGCAGATACCCGGCCAAAATGCGCATGGAAGTGGTCTTGCCAGCCCCATTCGGCCCCAAAAAACCCATGATCTCGCCGGCGTTCACCTGGAAGGAAACATCGCGGATGGCAATGAAGCTGCCGTAGGTTTTGCTCAGATGCTCAACTTCGATGGCACCCGCGGTTGCACGAGCAGTGGGTAAACCTGTCATCAGCAACTCCTAACCTAGAGGGTCAGCAGCGATTAGCAAACGGTCCAAGGCCGAGTTACCCCTATTCCCAAAGAGGACAAATGTCGGGAAGCAGGCTCGGGCAAGAAGGCGGGCAACAGCGCTGAGGCCACATGCCAACTTAGCATAGCGACGGCGAGGATGAGTCGAGGGAACTGGGATCCCTTTCCCCCTTTTGGTGGGGATCCATCGGTTGGCTAGTCGGCAGGGCTTGTGAGGGATCCCCACTGTTCCAGTCCCAGAACGCGGCTTTCCCCTGGACAGGCCGCCACCACCTCCCCAATGGGGAAGGCTTCGGGGAGCAGGGATCTCACCTGATTTTCCGCCTCAGGGGGGATCACCAGCACATAGCCCACCCCCAGGTTGAAGGTGCGGAACATCTCCAAGGTCTCCACCTGGCCCTGTTCTTGGAGCCAGAGAAACTCCTGTGGGATGGGCCAGCTATGGGGCTGCAGCCGCGCCGCCTGGTTGGGGGCCAAACAGCGGGGCAAGTTTTCCGGGATCCCGCCGCCAGTGATGTGGGCCATGCCGTGGATGGCGATCCCTGCTGCCTGCAGCCGCTGCACCGCCTGCACGTAGATGCGGGTGGGGGTGAGGAATACTTCCGCCAAAGGCCGATCCCAGCCGGGAGGCCGGTGATCCCAGCGCCAACCCCGGTCGGCCACAATCCGCCGCACCAAGCTGTAGCCGTTGCTGTGTAGGCCGCTGCTGGGCAAAGCCAACAACCGATCCCCAAGCTGTACCCGCGACCCATCCAGAATGGCCGCCTTCTCCACAATTCCCACACAAAACCCGGCCAGGTCGTACTTCCCAGGGGGATAAAACCCCGGCATCTCCGCCGTTTCCCCGCCCAGCAGTTGGCAGCCCGCTTCCTGGCAGCCCGCCAAGATGCCATCGATCACCTGCCACAGGGCTTCTGGCTCCAGCTTGCCAGTGGCCACATAGTCCAAGAAAAACAGCGGCCGGGCCCCCACCGTCAGCACGTCGTTGACGCACATCGCCACCAGATCGACGCCCACCCCCTGGTGCTGACCCCACTGCTGGGCAATGTCCAGCTTTGTCCCCACCCCATCGGTGCCCGCCACCAACACCGGCGCTTGATACCCTGTCGGCAGCTCAAACAGGCCGGCAAAGCCGCCGATGCCACCCAAGGTTTCTGAAGAACCTGAAGACGGAACTTGAATCCGTTCAACGCGCTCGCGGATCCCCCTGACAAAGGCCTGGCCCAGATCGATGTCAACCCCTGCTGAGCGGTAGTCCAAGATGCCGAAACCCCTTATGCTATCAAGACTTGGGCTTTTGTGCCCGACTGTGCAAACTGGTCAATTCAGAAACCTATGGTACATTAACTTCTGTTTTAACCGTCGCCTTGGAAGTTGTACAGGATTGGAGAGGAGCGCGGCCTCATGCGAAATTGGAAACAGCTTGGACAGGGACTGGATCCCGCCCGCAAAATGGGCTTGGTCAGCTGTCTCTGTGTCACGGCTTTGGGCTTGCCGGTAGGCATGTTGGGCGGCTTGACTTCGCGAGCACAAGCCTCGACGCGAACCGGATCCCCCAACACCCGAGCAGCAGAGCTGTCACCTGCATCCAAATTGCCCCCCCCGGCCACCCCTTCCCAACCCCTCCCTGCTGCCGCAGCCCCAGTCAGAACGCTGCCGAGAATTCCCCAAACCTCTATCTCCGACCACAAAGGTCTTGCCCCTGCCAAACTGGGTACCCTGAACTTGGATCCTTCTTTGAACCGAACTCGCCAGGCAATCCCGCACCGCCTGGAAGAGGATCCCATTCTCAAGATCGGCGAGCAACGGCAGCAAACCAGCCAGCCCATCTCCACCCTCTACGAGTATCAGATGGATGGCCGACAGGTGGTCACTGTCTATGTGCGGGATCTGCCCATTGTCAGCTTTGTCGAGCACCCTGGGCTGGAGCCACCGCTCATGCGGGCCAGCGCCCTTGTGGCCCAGCTTAACCAAATGGCCCAGGGATCCCTGAAAGACACCACCATCACCTTAGGTTGGGCAGATCTGGAATTGGCCGAACAAGGCCTGGGTGTTCCTCTCTATACCATTCGGGCCAACAGCGAGGAATTGCTGCGCATCGACGCTGGAGTGCTGTTGATCGATAACCAGCGCCCGGTGGATGTGGCTGTTTTGGCCGCCAACCGTCTCCGCCGTCTGCTGCTCGATGCCCCGCCCATTGCAGCTCCGGCCCTGCCCCAGCCGGCTGCTCTGACCGCCAAAGCCACCATGGCAGGCCCCAAGTCGAAAACAGCCCCTCAGCAGGAACCCACCCCCGTCCGTGTGGTTGGGCCTGTGCAAGAGGGCATTGCTTCTTGGTATGACCTGCACCCAACCCGCCATGAGATGACGGCTGCCCACCCCACCCTGCCCTTTGGCACCGAGGTACGGGTGACCAACCTGAAAAATGGCCGCCAGGCCGTGGTGCGCATCAACGATCGCGGCCCTTTTATTCCCGGTCGGATCATCGACCTTTCCCTGCGGGCGGCAGAGGTGTTGGGGATGGTGCGCTCAGGGCTGGCGCCTGTGCGGGTGGAAGTGGTGCAACGCTAGCTAGGGCACGGGTGAAAAGCGCTTGGAATCGGGGGAATAGCGCCAAGAAATGCCCTCGGGATCCCGGCTGCGGCTCCACTCCGGAAACCCGGTTTTGAATTTCCAATAGGTAATGGCGGAAACCACCACCCCCAAACGTTCCGCCAACTGAGTCTGGTTGAGGGGGCGCAGCGGTGCCCGTGGCGCCGTAACGGCGGTGGGGCTGGGTGTGGGGGCAGAGCCTGCCGACTCTTGGGGGGCCGTGGCTGCAGGGGTGGGCGCTTCCTCCTCCAACCGGTGACTACGGCTGGGCTCCTGGGGACGCAGCAGGCTGAACTGGCTCAACAGGCCAACATTTTCCAGGTTTAAAAGATTTTCCAGGTTAGAGGTTTGGTGGATCAGCTCCAGCTCACGGCGAAACTCATCCTCCAGCACCTGCAGATAGTGCTCCCGCTTCTGCTCCGACTCGGCATCCTTGAGCAGACCCAAGGCAAAGCTGAGGTTCGAGAGGGGCTCGCTCAGATCCTGCAAGAATTTCTTGAACAGAGTGCCCTTCACCTCCGAGAACTGCTGCAGCTGCTGCAGTTTTTGCCGCAGCTCTTCGATTCTTTTTTCTTCCAGCTTGCGGTTCTCGAGGCTCTGGCGGTGGTTGTGCAGGGCAATTTCGATGGTGGTGTAGAGTTCCCGCTCTTTGAAGGGTTTGATGATGTAGCCAAAGGGTCGGGTCTCTTTGACGCGGGAGAGCGTGTCCTCATCGGCGTAGGCCGTCAGATGCACCACCGGAATGTTGAAGCGCTCGGTAATCCGCTTGGCGGCTTCTATACCATCGATATCGCCTTTTAAGACGATATCCATCAAGACTAAGTCCACCGGCATCTCTTCCAGCCTTCGGATTGCTTCTTCCCCGGAAGAAGCAATGGCGGGCACAGCGTAGCCGAATTTTTTCAGAACGTTGGCAATGTCCTTGGCAATGATCTTCTCGTCTTCGACGACCAGGATACTGCCTTTGACAAGGGGTGGAACTCTCTTCAAGGCTCGCTCCTCGGAAAGGTAATGATGAAGGTGGTACCCGGTTTGCTCCTCAATTGTATCTTGCCCTGTAGCTGATCGGTGAGGGTTGCAACCAGTTGTAAACCCAGAGATTGAGTTTCCTTGAAGTCAAAGTTCGGGGGCAAGCCAACGCCATTGTCGGAGACTCGCAACTGAGTATATTTGCGGGTTTGGCTGAAATGAATCTCTATCTCCCCGCTGCGGCCCTTCGGGAAGGCATACTTGAGGCTGTTGGTCACCAACTCGTTGATGATCAGGCCACACAAGACCGCATCGTCCAGGTTGAGGCGGATCCCTTCGGCGCGGATGTTGGCGCGAATGCTCTCGGGGTTTACCCCGTAAGAGTGAAAGAGGTTGGAGATCAAATTGTGTAGGTACTGCTTGAGATCCACAGCGGCCAGATTGTTGGATTGGTACAAACCTTCGTGGATCAAAGACATGGCTTGAATACGGCTGCCGGCATCCTTAAAAACGCGGGCGTACTTGCGGCTTTTGATCTGGTCAGCTTGGAGCCGCAGCAGGCTGGAGATAATTTGCAGATTGTTTTTGACGCGGTGGTGAATCTCCCGCAGCAGGACTTCTTTTTCCTGAAGGGCGGCCTGGATCTGCAGCTCTGCCCGTTTTTCTTCGGTAATGTCTTCACAAATGCCGATGATGAAGAGGTTTTTGCCCTCGGGATCCCGGACTGCAGAGACCGCCAGGCGGCACCAAACCACCTTTCCGCTGCGGTGGATGTAGCGTTTTTCCAGATGGTAGCGATCCCGTTGGCCGTTCAAAACCTCCTGGAAAAGGCGCCAATCTTCCTGAATGTCTTCTGGATGGGTGAGGTCGCAGAAGCTCATGTGGGTCAGTTCGGCAGCGCTATAGCCCAAGATCTCTTCCAGAGCGGGGTTCACTTTTAGGTAATGGCCCCGATGATCGACGATGGAAATGCCCAGGGCCGACTGCTCGAAAATGCCCCGCAAACTCAGCTCGCTTTGGCGAAGGGCTGCCTCAGCTTGCTTGCGCTCGGTAATGTCCAAAATCTGGCTTAGAAAGTAGCTGGGATCCCCTTGGGCCGTGCGCACCAGGGTGATGCGAAGAATGGCATAGACTATTTGGCCGTTCTTGTGGATGTAGCGTTGTTCCTGTTCGCACTGATGCACCTGGCCGGCCAGCAGGCGGTTGCTGTTTTCCAGAGTGGTGGCAATGTCGTCGGGATGGGTGATGTCGAGGACGGTTTTCCCTTTGAGATCCTCCAGGGTGTAGCCCAGGGTTTCGGTAAAAGCGGCGTTGATTTGCAAATAGGTGCCATCCACGTGGGTCATGGCCTTGGCAATGGGGGCCCATTCAAAGGATTGGCGGAAGCGTTCTTCACTTTCTTTGAGGGCAATTTCTGCCTCCACGCGGGCGCTGATGTCGATCACCTGGTTGAGAAACTGGGTGGGCTGTCCTTCCTCGTCGGTGAGCAGGGTGGCCTGAAACAGCACATGAACAACCTGGCCGGAACGGTGGGTGTAGCGAATCTGGCGCTGGCTGACAGAGACCTTCCCTGCCAGCAAAGCCTCATTGGCCCCCAGCAGTGGGTTGACATCTTCGGGGTGGAGAATGTCCAGTTGTTGCCGATGTTTCAATTCTTCGGGGGTGTAGCCGACAATCTGGGCAAAGGCATCGTTGACCTGGATAAATCGCCCCTGCAAGTCCACAAGGGCAATTCCATTGGGGGCCAGCTCAAAAATCTGCCGAAAATGGTTGGCGCTTTGTTGCCAGGCTTGCTCTATACGACGCCGTTCGGCTTCCAGTTGCTTGGACTCAGTGATGTCTTCGACGATCCCTGCCACCCGATAGATTTTGCCCTCTTTGTCGGCGATGGGAAAGGTGCGTTCTCGCAGCCAAATCAGGCGGCCATCAGTGTGATAAATGCGGAAGACAACATCGGTGGATTTGCCCTCCGATTGGGCTTTGAGGATGGTGGGGAACAACCAGCGGTCGTCGGGGTGGATCTGGCGGATCCAGGCTTGGGGGTTGGCGTAGGCCTCTTCGGCGGAGCGGCCCCAAATGGCTTCACAGGCTGGGCTGACGTAGATCAGCTCTTTGCTGTAGACCGTTGTAATCCAAAACAGTTGTTGCGTATTCTCTACCAGTTGCAGAAAACGATGCTCGCTCTCTCGGCGGGCTTCTTCCAATTGTTGTTGTCGTTCTTTAAGTTGACGGGATGCTGTGATGTCAGTAACAAATCCTTCAAAATAGAGGGGATCCCCTTGGTCGTTGTAGATGGTACGGGCATTTAAAGAAATCCAAATTAGCCTGCCATCTTTGCAGCAGACTTGGTGTTCAAAATTCACAACTTGACCTTCTCTCAGCATGCGCTGGATGAATTCGGCTCGTTGCTCCGGATCGCTATAGATTTGGGTGCCAATATCGGAGACGTTGTGCATCAAATCCTCAGGGGATTCGTAGCCGAAAATATGGGCCAAGGCCGGGTTGGCAACCAGATATTTGCCCTCTAGGGTGGTTTGAAAAATGCCTTCGACGGCGTTCTCGAAGATCTGCTGGTAGCGGGCGGCAGTGCTGCGGCTGTCCTGCAGTTGGGATTGGAGCTGCTCGAGGGTTTGCCGATGCTCCTGGGCTTGGAGAAGAATGTGCTTCAGGCTGAGGGCAACGAGGTCAATCTGCTCCCGTTCAAAGGAACTCAGTTGGCGAGGATGGCAGTCAAGCAGGTGCAGATCGGCCAACCGGATCCCCTGCTCAGTCTGCAAGAGGAAGGATTCATGAAAAGGCCATTGCTCAGCCCCAGGACTGGCATTGAGGTTGAAGGGTTCGCCGGCTGGGATCCCTTGCGGATCCCGGTAGAGGATCCCTTTTGAAGGCGAGTGGGGATCGGATCCCGGCTGGGCCAGTTCTAGATAGACCAAAGGTACTTTCAACAGTTGACCCAGTAATTGCAACAGCGGGTACAGCGCTGTACCCAGTTCGGTTTGAAGGGACTGCCCTTCCCTGGGAGCAGTCCGCGGGAAAGCAAAACCGTGCACAACGGATCTTGGCGAGCGAGAAATGGGAGGTGACATGGGAAAACCTGGCCGAGGAGCTGGCTCAACCCAGTCCATCACGACAGATCGGGGGTGCCTGGTTGGGCTGATTTCCACAGGGAAAAGGAGCAGGCGCACCCATTCTGCACCCACTCTACTCTAGCGATACTCTGGAGAAACTTACTTTGAAACTTACTTTAGTGAAACATGCTGCTGACGGAGCTATCTTCATGGATGCGCCAGATCGCTTCCCCCAGCACATTGGCTACCGAGAGAACGGTTAACTCGGGAAAGTGCTGCTCTGGAGGGATAGGGATGGTGTTGGTGACGATCACCTCTTCAAATAGACCACCCCGCAGGCGTTGAATGGCCGGCTCAGAAAAAACAGGGTGAATGGCGCAGGCGTAAACCGCCTTGGCCCCCAGCTTGCGCAGCAATTTTGCCCCTTCCGAGATGGTGCCTGCCGTATCGATCATGTCGTCCACAAGGATGGCAGTTTTCCCCCGCACATCCCCAATCAGATTCATGACTTCCACATCGTTGTGGGCTTGGCGGCGCTTGTCAATGATTGCCAGAGGGGCTTCCTTGAGTTTTTTGGCAAAGGCACGGGCACGAGCCACACCCCCCACATCGGGAGAGACGACCACAATGTCTTCGTCGAGCAAGCCCTTTTCCTTGAGGTAAGCCTGTAATACCGGCTGGGCGTAGACGTGGTCGAGGGGAATGTCGAAGTAGCCTTGAATCTGGGCCGAGTGCAGATCCATAGCCAGCACGCGATGAGCTCCCGCCTGGGTAATCATGTTGGCCACCAGCTTGGCGGTGATCGCTTCTCGGCCTGCCGTTTTGCGGTCGGCGCGAGCGTAGCCGTAGTAGGGCAAGACAGCGGTGATCTGCCGGGCAGAGGCGCGGCGACAGGCATCGATGATCACCAGCAGTTCCATCAGGTGGTCGTTGACGGGGCGGCAAGTGGGCTGCACCAAGTAGACATCAGCACCCCGGATCGACTCTTGGATTTGGATGTACAGCTCGCCATCGGCAAAGCGCTTGCGCAACATCGGGCCCAGATCCATGCCCAGGTAACGCGCTACCTCCTGAGCCAGAGCCGGGTTGGCGCTGCCTGAGAAGATTTTGAGGCGGTTGCTATCCGAGATGGGTGGCAGGGGGGAAGGGCGGAGAAGAGGGGCAGGGCGAACCACAGATCGATGCTGAACTCGTCCGCAGCCAACGCCTAACGGCGAGCTGTCGCTATCGTAGCACCAGCACTTGCAACCTCAGCAACTGTATTCTTGGGGATTTTCTGGGGAGGCAGGTTACTATGAGCAGAATGAAGGTCGAGCTGCTGCACATCCACAAGCGTTTTGGGGCGGTACAGGCGAACCGCGATGTGTCCTTGCGGGTGGAGGCGGGCACAATCCACGGCCTGCTTGGGGAGAATGGGGCCGGCAAAAGTACCTTAGTTAAGATCCTGAGCGGCTTTCTGCGCTGCGATCAGGGGGAGATTTGGATCGATGAGCAACCGGTTCGCATCGAGAGCCCTGCAGCGGCCATTCGTCTGGGCATTGGCATGTTGCACCAGGATCCCTTGGATTTTCCTTCTCTGACGGTGCTGGAAAACTTTATTGCCGGGCAACGAGGGCGCTTGGGCTTGGGGTTGCGGGAAAGCCGAAGACGTCTCGAGAAAGCCTGTGAAGAGTTTGGTTTCAATCTCAACCCCGATGGAGCCATCGGCAGCTTGACGGTGGGGGAACGGCAACAACTGGAAATGCTGCGGTTGCTTTCCCTGGGGATCAACACCTTGATTTTGGATGAGCCGACGACGGGCATTTCTGCAGCGCAAAAAGATCTTTTGTTCGCGGCTCTGAGAAGGCTGGCGGGGCAGGGCAAATCGGTGATCTTCGTCTCCCACAAGCTGGCCGATGTGGAATGCCTTTGCGATCGGGTGACGGTGATGCGGCAGGGGGAGGTGGTAGGGGAGCTGCCTGTTAGGGGTGAAGACATTGCCCTGTTGGAACAGCAGTTGATCGATTGGATGTTCGGGCGGGAGTTGGCACCCCCGGCTCGGCCCCATTCTCCGCAAAGGAGAGCGGATCCCCTGTTGGAGTTGCGCTCCCTGGTGGTGCGGCATGAGCCGTTTGCCTTGGCTTTGCCAGATCTGGCGGTGCAGCCGGGGGAAGTGATTGGGTTGGCTGGTTTGGAGGGCAGTGGGCAACGCTCTTTCCTTCTCACCTGTGCAGGGTTGTTGCCGCCCAGGCGTGGCCGGATTCTGTTGGGGGGGCAGGAGATGACAGGCCGTCCTTACGGCGACTATCTGCGCTGTGGGGTGGGGTTTTCTCCGGCGGATCGGCTGCGGGAAGGGCTGATCCCCGGCTTAACCTTGCAGGAGCATTTTGCCCTCCAGCAGCAGGATCCCTGGATCAACTGGGCTCTGGCCCGTCAGCAGACCCAAGCGGCCATCGAACACTTCAGCATTCGGGGTCACCCCTACAGCCGGGTGGAGCAACTCTCGGGGGGCAACCAACAGCGCAGCCAGTTGGCTCTCTTGCCCACACCCCTGACCCTGTTGCTGATGGAGCACCCAACGCGAGGGTTGGACATCGAGTCGGCGCTGTGGGTCTGGGGGCAATTGCTAGAACGCACCCAAACGGGTACAGCCATTCTTTTTGCCTCTGCAGATTTGGACGAGATCCTGCTGTACAGCAACCGGGTGATGGTGTTCAGCGGCGGACAGGTCTCGGAGCCCATTCCGGCGGCGGAGCTCACCGTTTCACGCCTGGGACAGATGATGACGCTTCCCGTCTTGCGCAGCAATCACAGCAGCGAGATCCCAGGGATCCCGACTGAGGTTTAGAGGGCTAATCGAAGCCCTCTAGCGGTCGCGTCAGCGGTGCGTAGCTCTTTCGCTTTGCCGCAGCAGGAGAAGGATTTGAGAACGGCATGGCAACCGGCTAGAGCAAGGCTTAGAGTAGCAGTAGCCCCAAGCCTTTTGCTCAAGGAATCTGGCCATGGGATCCCAGGATCACCTCTTGCCTCCAGGAGCAGAGGAGCTGCAATCTGACCGCTCGCCTTCCTCGGAGCAAGTCCTTTTGGAGCTCACCGTTCGGGGATCCCGGCAGCAAGTCTTGCAGGGTTTGCGGGCCTGGCTGGAGCTGAGCTTGCTGACTCCAGAGCACTTTCGCTTGCTGGTGGAGCAGTATCGGCTAGAGGGGGAGGAACCAAGGTCAGCGGCAGTTTCCCCCAGCGACGAGATCCCGGCTCGTCTTGGCTCGGCCTACGTGCTCTGGATTTTGGGTTTGTTTGGCATCTGTGGCCTGCACCGTTTTTATCTGGGCCGCTGGCGGACGGGTTTGCTCTGGCTGTTGACCTTTGGGCTGCTGGGGATCGGTCAGCTCCTGGATTTGATTTGGATCCCAGGGATGGTGCGAGAAAGAAATGCTCACCTGGCCGGATCTGGGGTTGAGGAACCTGCGGTCGAGGGGGGAGAAGAGCCCCAAGCTGCCCCTCAATCCACTCGCGCTACTCGGACGGAGTCCTTGCCCCCCCCTACCCCGGCGCTGGCTGTTTTGCTGCGGAACTTGCTGTCAGAGCTGAGCGCGGCTTGGCTGTTGCTGCTGGGCCTGTTTTTGGTGGTGGTGTCCTCGGGGGTGCTGGCGGCCAGCCACTGGGAGCAATTCTCTCCAACTGCTCAGTATGGGGTGCTCTTGGCCTACACGGCGGCTTTTGGGGTAGGTGCTGGATGGATCCAACGGCAGGAAGGGCTGCGTCTAACCGGTCAAACCTTAGAGGCTATTGCCCTGCTGCTGGTGCCGGTGAACGTGTGGGCCCTGGATGGGCTGGGGATCCTTTGGGGGATCCGCATCCTGGCGCTGGGCTTGCTGCTGGGGATCCCGTTGACGGCTGAGGGTCGGGTGCGCTCGCTGGGTTCAGGTGCCGGCTTTCGCGACAGCGGTGTGGAGCCCAATGCCTTTTCCAATGCCTTTTACGGAACCTTGGTGAACTTTTTGGCCCTCTCTGGCTTGCACGCTTTCTGGAGCTTGGGGCCGCAGGAGCTTCGCCCTGCTTTTGTCCTGGGGATCCTGTATCTGGGGATCCTCAGCACCGTGATTTACACCTGGAGCCGCCGGTCTTTAGAATTACGGGGCTCCAAGATCTGGCTAATCGGGGCTGCCGGATCCCTGTTAATCCTACGGGGGCTGCTGTCTGGGCATGTCCAAGTGCCGCAGTTGGGGTTGGCGGTGGCCCTGTTGGGTTGGCTAGCAGCGGAATGGCCCCAGGGATCCCCGGACGTCGTAGCAGAAGGCGCTCAGGAGGGGACGCTCTCCCGCTGGTGGGAGGGGAGCTGGGTGCTGTTGGTGGTGGGCTGGCTGCTGGCTGCCATTGGCTTGGCGGAGAGCCCTTTCAGCGGCTGGCAGTTGCTGGGGATTAGCCTGCTGGGGATCCATGTCTTAATCGGGCGCTTGCGCCGACACACCCAGTCGCCCCAGCGGGACGAAGTCCTTAGGGTGCATTTGACGTTGCTGTTCTTGCTGGGCCTGGAAACTTGCTGGGCTTTTTGGCAGGTGTGGCCAGCAAGCTGGCGGCAAGAGGTTGTAGCTACAGTAACCAACTGGTTTCAGCCCCTTGATTCCCCTTGGGGCTTGCTGGGGTTGGCGCTGCTGCCCTACGAGGTGCTGTGGCTGGGGTTGGCGGCCCGCTGGCAGAGGAGCGGTCCAGAAGCCGGTGAGACAGGCTTTTCTAGGCTGGTAGAACCGACAGAGTGCTTGGTTTTGGGGCTAGGGGGATCCCTGCTGCTCTTGAGCCTTCCCTATCCGGCCATTCGCTTTTGGCACTTGCTTTTGAGTACTGGCATCCTGACCTGGTGGCTGCGGCAGAAGTCCAAGAGAGCTGAGCTCCTCGATCCCCGCTGGGTATTTCTCACCCATGCCTACGGGCTGGGGGCGCTGCTGGCCGGGATCCGCTGGCTTTTGCCCGACTTGTTCGCGCCAGCGGTGCGGAGCACTAGCCTGTCCAGTTGGGGAGTGGTTCTGCTGCTGGTGGGCCTATTGCAATGGGCAGGGCGGGTAGCTCTGGGTGGGTCAGAGCGCTTTTTTTGGGGAGTGCCTGCGGAGCTGTGGCAGCGAAGTGCAGATGGCATAGGGCTGGTGCTGGTGGGATCCAGCTACTTGGCGTTTTTGCTGCAACGGTTCCTTGATTCGTCTGCGACTGGTGAACAATCCATGGGCTGGCTGTGGCTGCTGGTGCCTCTTGCTTTAACGGCAGCTCAGGTATTGGCCCTGCCCCCCCTGGAGTTCATGCCCCGCTGGCTGCAGAGCCCAGAGCAAGGGGGATTGGGATCCCTTTCCTGGCAGCAGGGGATCCCGGAGCGTGGGTCTTTGCGTTTCCCGGCAGTTCTCTCCCTTTTGCTGGCCCAGTTACTCACCTTTGGAAGGCCGGGGGTTGAGTTTCTGGGTCTGGGCTTGGGGTTGCTGCTGATGGCCACTCAGGTGTGGGTGTGGGCCTCTTTCCCCTCCGCCGACCATGAGCTCCACACCGCCAACGCAGTTGTTCCAGCAGAGGTGCTGTTGACAGTGACGTTTGGCTGGGGGTTCGGTCTGGTGGGAATCCATCGGCTGTTCCCCGCTTTAACGGAGTCAGAATGGCTGACGGCCTTGGGGGTGCTGCTGTTGTTCGCGACAGCGGTGCGGAGCACTAGCGGCTGTCGCTACAGCCTAGGGACTCCGTTCCACTACCTCTCTCCCCGCCTTCGGGCAGCTTACCGACCGGTGCTGGATGGCTTTGGCTTTCTGCTGGGGATCGTACTTTTACTTTCCCTAACGTTGCAGACATTGCAGCCAGAAGCAGGTCGCATCGGTGGTGGAAAGTACCTGGATTCCCCAGTGGCTCTGACCCTGGCCTCTGGGACTGTCCTGGTGGCCATTGTTTTGCGGCTTTGGGTGGAAGTGGCTCCCGCTTTTTATCGCGACGGCGGTGTCCATCCTGCTGGCTTGGAGAGCGAAAGCCCGTCTCCTTCCAGGGCGGAGGATGTCTCAACTGGCGGCAGCGGTCAGGAGGCTTCGTCGGCCATCTCATGGTCTGTAATGGAGGGGCTGTCCTATGGGCTGATCTGGGCTTTGGAGCTGTTGGTGGCCAGCAGCCTCTTGTGGGTGGTGCAGGGATCCCGTCCTGTTGCCCCTCTGTTTGCCGTCATCAATCTGAGCCTGGGGATCCTCTTTTGGATTGGGCCGGAAAAACTCTTGCTTGAGGGGGCCGCTCGCGCTGGCGGGACAAAGTCTTTGGGGGGGCAGCTCCTGCAACAGGTCAGGGCCCTGAGCTTCTGGCGGACGGGGCCTTTGATCTATGCAGGGTTGGGCTGGCTGGGATCCCATGCCCAGTGGAGTGAGGTAACGGGCTTGGGCAGCTTAGGTCTCTCCATCATGTTGCTGGGCCTGGGGCGTCGACAGGCGGTCCAACGGGCGCAAGAGCAAGGCCGGGAAGACCTCCGTCCTGCCAACTGGAAAGGGCTCCTGGGCGCTTGGGGCGTGTCTGTGGCCGCCTACGAGAGCTGGGTTTACTTCCTCAGCCAGCGAACTGGGGGATCCCTGGCAAATGGGTTGGTGTTGATCGCTCTGTTAGGGCTGAGCTTGGCCTGGGGCTACGGCTTTTGTCCCCCTTGGCTGGCGGCGACCCTGCAGCTTAAAAGAGCTGGGTTGCGCTGGATGGCCTTGGCCAACTGGGCTCTGGCCAGCCTTGTCCTCTGGTCTGCCCTTTTCGATCCTCGCCTCAGCCGTTGGGGACAGCTCCTCTGGGTGCTGACGGGATCCGGCCTGGTGGCCTATGCCGCCGGACAGGCGAGAACCTCAACTCTAGAATCTCCAACAGAGCAAAATTGGGTGCCAACGGTCTGGGGTTACCTCAGTGCATGGCAAGGAGCTGGGGTTCTGCTGGGCGGTGTGTTCCTGGGGCTGCCGCAGCTATCCATAGCGCGATGGGCCGGATCCCTGCTCTGTGGGCTGGGGCTGGTTTACCATGGCTTGCCCTGGCGACGGTGGGGCTGGCCGGCGGCTCCTTGGCAGAATACAGCCTTGGTGCTGCCCCTGGCCGCTTTTCTGGTAACCGCGGGAGGAAATAACACCCTTAATCTGCTGCTGGGGGCAACCTACTATGCCCTGCTGGCTATCTGGAGATCCCAAGTGCGCCTGGGCTATGTCAGCCTGTTCTTGAGCAACTGGATCCTGTGGAGTTACGGCTGGCATCAGGATTGGGCTTCCCTGACGTTCTATGCCCTGCCCCTGGTGGGATCCCTGCTCTATGTGGCTCAGGTGGATCCGGGATTACAGGAAGCCAGCGGGCGACAGGGGCGACATTGGCTGCGGCTGGTTTCCTTGGGCACATGGCTGCTGGTGGTGATGGTGGAAACCCACGGGCAACTGTGGGCGGGCTTTTGGCCGGTAGGGTTGGGTTTGGCCTTGGGTCTGCTGGGCTTGGCCTTGCGGGTAAGAGCCTATCTCTTCGTGGGCACG
Source organism: Synechococcus sp. W55.2 (assembly GCF_047461635.1). Classification (NCBI taxonomy): domain Bacteria; kingdom Bacillati; phylum Cyanobacteriota; class Cyanophyceae; order Synechococcales; family Synechococcaceae; genus Synechococcus; species Synechococcus sp. W55.2. The sequence continues at coordinate 56,760 of NZ_JANSHM010000003.1, forward strand.
CTGGCCTTTGGGCTGGGGATCCTGCGGCAGGGATGGCTGTTGGTAACAACTGATGCGCTGCTGCTCTGGGCCACTGGGATCCTGCTGGGCCTGCTCCTCATTTGGACGGCAGCCAATCTTGAAAGGCGTCGAGAAGAGGTGGGATCCCGCCTCTCCGCTTGGCTAGGGCAACTGCAGAGCTGGGAATAGCTCCCCCCGTGGGAGAGGGGTCGAGAGTGAGCCAGTGGGGCAAGGGGCATGTCAAACTGGTGCTGGCCTTGCTTTGGAGGATGGGGTCTATTGCTGGGCAACGTTGACCCAAAGGTGTCTTCTCAGCCTAGGTGGAAAAAGCTTCTGCGGCAGATCTTGGCTCCTTGGCGCGAGTTCGATGGCATGTTGCTGGCCACGGTGCTGGCCTTGACAGGCATCGGCATTCTTGCCATCCGCAGCGCAGTCTGGGAGCGTCCCATCAGCCACTATTGGCTGCAGCAGTTGATCATGGCCGGGATCAGCCTGGTGTTTTTGGGAATGGTAGCCCGGATCCCGTATGAGCGGCTTTTGCGCTGGCACTGGTTCACCTACTTCCTGACCTTGGCAGGTTTAATTGCAGTGCTCTTTTTCGGCACGGCGGGGGGAGGGGCGGAGCGCTGGCTCTCCATCGCTGGCTTTCAGGTGCAGCCTTCTGAGTTTGCCAAGCTGGGGGTAATCATCACCCTGGCTGCTCTCCTGCACCACTGGCCGATCAAGTACTTCAGCCAGATTTGGGTGGCCGTTGCCGTCATTGCTCCTCCCTGGATCTTGATTTTCCTGCAGCCCAACCTGGGCACTGCCCTGGTGTTTGTGGTGATTGTCCTGGTCATGCTCTACTGGGCCGGAGCCAAGGGCAGTTGGATCCTCTTGCTCCTGTCGCCGGGGGTGGGAGCCATTCTCTATGGCTTACACACTCGCCCAGAGCTGAGCTGGATGCTTTGGGTTTGGCTGCTCTGGTGTCTGGGAATGGCGGGGTTGGCTGCTTGGCGTCTCCCCTGGCAGTGGACGGGGGCCGTAACTTTTGGGGTAATCAACCTGCTCTCGGGGCAGTTGGGTCAGCTAGCTTGGCACCTTCTCAAGCCCTATCAGCGGCGGCGGTTGGAGATTTTTATCGATCCCATGCAAGAGCCCTGGGGAGCCGGCTATCACCTCATTCAATCCCGCATTGCCATCGGAGCCGGCGGCCTCTGGGGCCGCGGTATCCAGCAGGGCACCCAAACCCAGCTGGACTTCATCCCCGAACAGCACACGGATTTTATTTTCTCGGCCATTGGGGAAGAGATGGGTTTTATCGGCACCCTGACGGTGCTGATCCTGTTTTGGATCCTGTGTGCGCGGCTGATCTGGATTGCCCAGGGGGCCAAGGACAATTTTGGATCCCTGATTGCCATTGGGGTGCTGGCGATGATCCTCTTTCAGGCGGTGGTGAACATCAGCATGACCATCGGCCTGGCCCCCATTACCGGTTTGCCTTTGCCTTTTCTAAGTTATGGCCGCTCGGCTCTACTGACCAATTTTCTGGCCATTGGCTTGGTGGAATCGGTGGTGATGCACCGCCAGCGTACTAGTCTTTTCAAGTAGGCAGGCTCAATTTGCCTCCAGCGGGTTTGGCCTCAACAAGGGGAAGCTGCTGCCAGCGTTGGGCAACACTGGCCAAGGATCTTAAGATAGGAACACGAAGCCCCGGCTGGTCGAGCTGGCATGTTGCGTTTGGATCCTGCCCTCTACTTTGACCACAGCGCCACCACTCCGCCTCGGCCTGAGGTGATCGAGGCCATGCAGATGGCGATGCAGGAAAGCTGGGGCAACCCCTCCAGCTTGCACGGGTGGGGAGAACGGGCCGCCATGGCCATGGAGCGGGCGCGGCAGCAGGTGGCCGAGCTGCTTAACTGTGAGCCGGAGGCGCTGCTGTTCACCTCAGGCGGGACGGAGTCCAACAACCTGGCCCTGTTTGGGGTGGCCCAGCGCTACTCTACTCCCCAACATCTCATCATCTCCAGCGTCGAGCACGCCTCGGTGGAGAATGCTGCCCGCCAGTTGCAGTCCCAAGGCTGGCAGGTCACCCGTCTGCTGGTGAACGCCGCCGGCCAGGTGGATCCCCAGACTTTGATCCAGGCGCTGCAACCCAATACCGTTTTGGTCTCCATCGTCCACGGCCAAAATGAGGTGGGATCCCTGCAGCCCATTGCAGAGCTGGGCCACATCTGCCGCCAAGCTGGGGTACTGTTCCACAGCGATGCTGTGCAGACGGTGGGGCGGATCCCGTTGGATCTGACACAACTGCCGGTGGATCTGCTCTCCCTTTCCGGGCACAAGCTCTACGGGCCGCAGGGGGTGGGGGCACTGTACGTGCGCCCAGGGGTGGAGCTGCGACCGCTGCTGCGGGGGGGTGGGCAAGAACGGCGGCTGCGGGCTGGCACCCAAGGGATCCCGGGCATTGTCGGCTTGGGAGTGGCGGCGGCTTTGGCGGCCCAAGAGCTATCTCAAGAAACGGCCCGCCTGCGGCAATTGCAACGGCATTTGGCCCAGTTGCTGGCGGAGGTGCCCGGTTTGCGGCTGACCGGCCCTGTGGATTTGGAGCAGCGTCTGCCCCACCACCTCAGCTACTGCACCGCAGGGGGGATCCCCGGGAATGTGCTGGTCAGGGCTCTGAGCCACCAGGGGATCGCCATTAGCGCCGGCTCCGCCTGTAGCAGCGGCCAACTGATCCCCAGCCGCATCCTCTTGGCCATGGGCTATTCGGAAGCCGAGGCACTGGGATCCATTCGCCTTAGCCTTGGCAAAGCCACCACCTACGCTGCGGTCGAGTATGTAGCCCGATGTCTGCAGGCAGTAATTGCCTCGACCTCCGAATCCGGATCCCTGGAGGATGGGGCAACTCAATCCCCGTTGTCGGTTCCTGTCGCGTAGCCGGATCGAAGGTTGGGCAGGCTGGGTTAAGGTGATAGAGAGTTAAAGGGCTGGTCGCTATGGCTGAGATGAGTCCGTATCAGGTGTTGGGAATTAGCGAAGAAGCCTCCTTTGAAGAAATTCAATCGGCGCGGGCTAGGCTCCTGGCCAGCTTGGGCGCGGACGAACAGCAGCAGGAGCGGGTGGAGCAAGCCTACGATGCCATCCTGATGCAGCGCCTGCGCCTGCGCAAAGAGGGCAAAATCGCCGTTCCCGACCGCATTCGCTACGCCGAACAACGGGCTGCCCATCCTGAGCCGGAGCTGAGTTTGCCTCGCCCTGCTGCCCAAAATCCCCCCTGGGTCAGCCGCTGGTTGGATACCCCCTCTACCGCCGATGCCCTCTGGCCTGCAGCGCTGCTGGGTGGGCTGGGGGGTTGGGTTATCCTGGCTCCCGATGAGTACCCCTCGCTGCAACTGGCCTTGGGGCTGATGGCTTGTATCTATTTCCTGTACCGCAAAGAGCGCCGCTTCATTCGCGCTTTTCTCTTGGCCCTGGCGGGCCTGAGCCTGGGGCTGATGTTGGCCTACGGCATTGCCCTTCCTCTCACCGGTGGCGATGCTCCTGGTGCGCTGTTGGTGGGGATCACGTTTGCGGTGATGTGGTTGGTGACCAGCTTTTTGCGCTAGCTGCCGGTTTGCGACAGATATTCAACCTGGAACCTCACCTGCCAAACCGCCGCTGCCGCGACTGATAGCTAAGCAAGGCTTGGTGAAAAGCGGCTCGGTCGAAATCCGGCCAGAGAATGGGGGTGAAATACTGCTCGGTGTAGGCCATCTGCCAGAGCAGGAAGTTGCTGATGCGCATCTCGCCACTGGTGCGGATCAGCAGGTCAGGATCGGAGAGGCCGGTGGTGTAGAGAAATTGGGAAAAGAGGGCCTCGTCAATCTGATCCGGCTGCAGCAGCCCCTGCTGCACCAAGGTGGCAATGGAGCGGCAGGCTTGTAGGATCTCCTGTCGTCCCCCGTAGTTGAGGGCCACCGTCAGGCAAATGCCCTTGTTGTGCTGGGTGCAGGCCACCGCATGCACGATGGTTTCCTGCAGAGAGTGGGGCAGAGCCGACAACTGGCCGGCAAACTGGATGCGCACCCCCTGCTGCACCATTTCCCCCAATTCCTGCCACAGCACCTGCTCGAACAAAGTCATGAGAAAATCCACCTCCTCGCGGGCCCGGCCCCAGTTCTCGGTGGAGAAGGCATAGGCGGTAAGGGCTGGGATCCCCCAGTCATCACAACAGCGCAGCAGCTCCTTCAGGGCCGCTACCCCTCGCTGATGCCCAACACTGCGGGGTAAGCCCCGTTTTTGCGCCCAACGCCCGTTGCCATCCATCACCACCGCCACATGGCGGGGCAACAACTGCGGATCTAGGTCGGCAGGCAACTGCAGAAGATGGGCAGGAGAAAGGGTCATGGAGATTCAGTCTTCGGGGAGGGTTTTCTCAGGTTTGCGAAAGAGTTTAGTCAGATCGGCAAGGGATCCCCACCAGCGCAGCGGCCCATTGCGAAACCAGGGGTGGGCCCACAATCCCTTTAGCGGAGCATCTCGTTTTTTGGCATCGCGGGGATTGCGCAACCGCTGTACCAGCAGTTCGTGTAACTTGGCACTGGTCAGAGGCCGCTCGATGCGCCCACCCTCCGCCAGGGAAATGGATCCCGTTTCTTCTGAGACCACAATACACAAGCAATTGGTCTGCTCTGTGATCCCCATCGCAGCGCGGTGCCGTGTGCCCAGCTGTCGAGAGGCGGCCCGCTCCGAAACCGGCAGGATGACCCCCGCTGCGCGAATGCGATTCCGATGGATGACCACAGCCCCATCATGCAACAAAGTTGAAGTCTGGAAAATGGTCTGCAAGATCTCCCGCGACACCCGCGCCTGCAGAGGTACCCCTTTGTCGGTAAACACCCGCGAGTCAATTGGCTGCTCCGGCTCGATGACAATCAGCGCTCCTGTGCGGTTTTGGGAAAGTTCTCGCACTGCTTGCACCAGTTCTTCCACCAAATCTTCCTCAGGATCCTCCTCGTCATCGCCTGCGTTGCTCGGCCACTCCATGCGGATGGCTCTTGCCAATTGCTCCAGCAGCCGCCGAAACTCCGGTTGAAAGAGCACGCCCATGGCTACAGCTGCGCCCAGGAGCAGGCGATCCAAGATCAGGTGAACCAAGGGGAGAGAGGCTGTGGCCAGGTACAGCACCAGCAGCACTATAAATCCCCTCACCAGCACCCCAGCACGACTTTCGCGGGTGTAGTAGAGAGCCAAAGCCAACAGAAAGACAGCCAGAGCCCAGTCCAAGAGGCTGAGAAAGTTAAACTGCTGTAGCCAAGCCCATAAGGCCGCCAGCATGGCGAAAAACCCCGTTCACGCTCCCCTCATTGCGGACCTTCTGCCTGGTGCCGTTCTGCACCTCAGAACCCCCGTTGGACTGCGGCCCCCAGACCAGCCTACCACTCACCTCCTGGCTGTCTTCCAGTCTTTCTCGCATGAGGTGCGTTGGCTGCGGTCGGCGCTGCCAGGAAAGGCTGTGCCTCTACTGACCAGATGGGTATGGGCAAACTTCCCCTTCAACGCAGCAACCGCTCTGGCAAGACATCTTGACGGATTAAGTCGGCATAAGTTTCTCGCCGCACAATCAACTGGGCCTCTCCCTCGTTGACCAGCACCGCGGCTGGCCGAGGGAAGCGATTGTAATTGGAAGCCATGCTGTAGTTGTAGGCCCCCGTCGCCAAAACCACCAACACTTCTCCTGCCATTGGGGCGGGCAGAAGCACATCCTTCAACAGCACATCCCCCGACTCGCAGTGCTTGCCGGCCACCGTTACCCGCTGCGTGGCCTCTGCCTCTGGTCGGTTGGCCAGAAGGGCGGTATAGCGGGCTTGATAGGTGATCGGGCGCGGGTTGTCGGACATACCACCGTCGATGGTGATGTAGGTGCGTCCCTGGGGCAGGTCATCGCTGGGAGGGATCCGCTTTTGCCCCCCCAGGGTGTAGGCGGTCACGGCAGCCGGCCCAATCACAGATCGTCCGGGCTCACAGAGCACTTTCGGCAGAGGGATCCCAGCCTGGGCAAAGGCTTGTTGCACCGCCGTCGCCACAGTTTCCACCCACTCCGGGATGGAGGGGGGATCATCGGATTCGACATAGCGGATCCCCAGGCCCCCACCCACATTCAGCTCTTGTAGGGGCAACCCTCTGCCCAGCCCTTGCCGCCAGATCTGGGCCAGCACCCCCGCCAGGTCGCGGTGGCCCTGTAGATCAAAAATCTGTGACCCAATGTGGGCATGGAGCCCAACGCACTGCAGTTGGGGATGGGCTGCCAAAAAGTCAAACACCTCCGGCAGTTGCCATTGGCCGATGCCGAATTTGCTGTCGGTTTGTCCGGTGCGGATGTACTCGTGGGTGTGGACGTCAATACCAGGGTTAACCCGCAGGAGCAGCCGCGCTGGCCGTGCGGGCGTGGTCAGGGCCGACACCTGCTGCAGTTCGTACAGGCTATCGACCACCAAAGTACAGCCCGTCTCCAGGGCCAAGTTCAGCTCGTCGAGAGACTTGGCGTTGCCGTGCAGATAGAGATCTTCACCTTTGGCCCCCGCCTGCAGGGCCGTGTACAGCTCCCCGCCAGAAGCCACATCCAACCCCAGCCCTTCTTGCAGCGCCAATGCACAGATGGCCAGGCAATTCCAGGCTTTCGTGGCGTACAAAACCCGGGATCCCCCGGCGTAGCAGCGGGCCCAGGTGTCACGGTAAAGCTGGCAGGCGCGGCGCAGCGTCCATTCGTCCAGGATGTAGAGAGGGGATCCAAACTGGCGCACCAGCTCCACCACGTCGCACCCCCCAATTTCCAAGTGCCCCCGGCTGTTGATACGGCTGGTCAAGGGGCGCAAAGACTGGTTGGGGGAAAGGGTCTGCTCTGGATGGGTGGGAGTGCCGAGGGTCGAAATCATGGTCAGGAGTCAGAAAACTGTCTTAAACGATATCAAGTTCCTTATTCAGTTTGTCTTGAAAAGTGCCCAGCCCTAACCCGATCCCTTTATACCCAGCTCTGGGGCTGCCTCGTTCCGCTTCGACTCTGACTCCTCGGTTTTGAGATGGCTGACAATTGGCACAGTGGGAGTGTGTCTGACTTACGCAACACCTTCTGCTATGATGAAAGACCGGTGTCAACGGGTCGATGCCCGAGGGGTTAAAGGGGGCGGACTGTAAATCCGCTGGCTTACGCCTACGTTGGTTCGAATCCAACTCGGCCCACCATCGGCTTTGCCCACGTGGCTCAGTGGTAGAGCACCCCCTTGGTAAGGGGGAGGTCACGAGTTCGATCCTCGTCGTGGGCTTGGCGCTCTGAAGATGATCCCAGCCGCTGGCGCCAGAAGAGCTATGGCCCGAGCAACTGGGGAGATGACAAGAATCCTCCTCCTCGAGGGCGGGGAGTATGTCAAAATGCGGCAAGAACCCTCGAGTGGTCGCGATGATCCCACCGGATGGATCCCCCCTTGCTTCTGTTCCTGCCTGGCATAGCCTCACCCTCGCCGCTGCCATCCAGAAGTTGCAGACCGATCCCGATCGTGGCCTCACCACTCAGCAGGTGATCCAGAGGCAGCGGCAATATGGCCCCAATGAGCTGATCACCACTTCTGGCCGTAGCTCCTGGCAAGTTCTGCTGGATCAATTCCGCAACATCATGCTGCTGATGCTGATCGCCGTAGCGGCGATCTCAGCCACTTTGGACTTGCAAGAAGGCGAGTTTCCCAAAGATGCCCTGGCCATTTTGTTGATCGTTGGCCTTAACGGTGGCCTGGGCTATTTGCAAGAAAGTCGGGCGGAAAAAGCGCTGGCGGCCCTGAAAAAACTGGCCTCCCCTACTGTGCGGGTGGAGCGGGATGGCCTGTGGCAAGAAGTTCCAGCCAGCCAACTGGTGCCGGGGGATCGCGTGCTGCTGGAAGCCGGGGTACAGATCCCAGCCGATGGGCGCTTGGCCGAGGCCGTGAACCTGCAGGTGCGGGAAGCAGCTTTGACCGGAGAAGCCACCCCTGTAACCAAACAGGCAGATTGCGTACTCCCGCCGGACATCGAGCTGGGGGAACGGCGCAACATGGCCTTCATGGGCACCGAAGTGATTCAGGGGCGAGGGATCCTCTTGGTTACTGCCACCGGCATGAACACGGAGCTGGGCAAAGTGGCGAAGCTGCTACAAACGGTGGAAAACGAGCCCACCCCGCTGCAGAAGCGCATGAGCCAACTGGGCAATGTGCTGGTGTCGGGATCCCTGGCTTTGGTGGCCCTGGTGGTGGGGATAGGGCTGCTGCAAGCCGGGAGCATGGCCCCTTTCACCTCGCTTTTGGAAACTTCCTTGAGCATGGCCGTGGCCGTGGTACCAGAGGGGCTGCCCGCGGTTATCACTGTCACCCTGGCCATAGGCACCCAACGCATGGTGCGCCGCCATGCCCTCATCCGCCGCCTGCCAGCAGTGGAAACCCTGGGATCCGTCACCACCATCTGCTCCGACAAAACCGGCACCCTCACGGAAAACAAAATGGTGGTGACCGACATCGTTACCCCCGACCGCCACTACCACGTCAGCGGCAGCGGTTACATCCCCAAGGGCTCCTTCTACTGCGGCGGCCAGCTCATGGATCCGGAGAGCGCCCCAGATTTGCAGGCCATCTTGCGGGCCGTGGTGTTCTGCAACGATGCCCTGTTGCAGGCCAGCCTCCAACCCGTTGCCGGTCGCAACCCACGGTCTGCAGTTTCTTCTCCCCCTTCAACGCCCACCTGGTCCATCCTGGGGGATCCGACCGAAGCAGCCCTGCTGGTGGCAGCCGCCAAGGCCAACCTCCACAAAGGCTCTTTACAGGAGCGCTACCCACGGGTGCAGGAGCTCCCCTTCAGCTCGGAACGAAAACGCATGAGCGTGGTGATCCAAGAAAACGGCGGCTACTGCGTCTACACCAAGGGATCCCCAGAGCTGGTGCTAGAGCGGTGTGATCGTATCCAGAAAGGGGGCACTTGGCAGGAGCTGTCGGAAACAGATCGCCAAGCCATCCTCGGCACCAACAACCGCCTGGCCGCCCAAGGTATCCGGGTTCTGGGGGTAGCCACCCAGAGGCTAGAGCGGATCCCGGACAACGGGGAAGAGGTGGAGCACAACCTGGTTTGGCTGGGCTTGGTGGGGATGCACGATGCTCCGCGACCAGAGGCGCGAGAGGCCGTGGCCCGCTGCCGAGAAGCTGGGATCCGCACGTTGATGATTACCGGCGACCACCAACTGACAGCTGTTGCCATTGCCCGCCAGCTGGGCATTCTCGAGTCGGAGGATCAGGCGATTGACGGGCGTACCCTCTCCCGCTTGAGTTTCGAGGAGCTGCTGCAAACGGTACAAACCGTCAGGGTCTATGCCCGCGTCGCCCCCGAACACAAGCTGCGCATTGTCCAGGCCTTGCAAAAGCAAAACGAGTTCGTGGCCATGACCGGGGATGGGGTCAACGACGCCCCTGCCCTGCGCCAAGCGGATATTGGCATCGCCATGGGCATCACGGGCACCGATGTGAGCAAAGAGGCCAGCGATATGGTGCTGCTGGACGACAACTTCGCCACCATCGTGGCAGCCATTGAAGAAGGGCGAGTGGTCTACAGCAACATCCGCCGCTTTGTGAAGTACATTTTGGGCAGCAACATCGGTGAGGTGCTGACAGTGGCTGCTGCCCCCATCCTGGGCTTGGGGGATGTGCCGCTGACACCCCTACAGATCTTGTGGATGAACTTGGTGACCGATGGCCTGCCCGCTCTGGCTTTGGCTTTGGAACCGGCGGAGCCAGGGGTGATGCAGCGCCCCCCCTTCAACCCCAAAGAGAGCATCTTCGCCCAGGGGCTGGGAGCCTACATGGTGCGCATCGGCGTGGTTTTTGCCATCTCCACAATCCTCATGATGGCCATTGTGGAAGCCTACATCCCCCACTGGCGCACGATGGTCTTCACCACCCTGTGTATCGCCCAGATGGGCCATGCGCTGGCCGTGCGCTCCAACGAGAAGCTCACCATCGAGACCAACCCTTTTTCCAACCCCTACCTGCTGGGCGCGGTCCTGACCACTCTGCTCTTGCAATTGGCTCTGCTCTATGTGCCTTTCTTGCGCAGCTTCTTTGGCACAGAGGAGCTAACCCGCACTGAACTTTTGATCTGCTTGGGCTTTAGCACCGTGGTTATGGTCTGGGTGGAGTTGGAAAAACTCTATTGCCGCTGGCGCAAGGGATCCCGCTGAATCTTCACAATTATTTTTCACAATAAAGCATCTTCACAATAAAGAGTCTCTCTCCCTACTGCACCCAGAAACAAAGCTTTGAGCCAAGACTCATTTCCCCAAAAAGCCACTCTTGAGGAATCCTGCCCATTGCATAGAGGCCATTTCCGCAAGTTAGCTGAGCTTCCCCTTTTGACCTCCAAGATAAGCTGGAAAGACTTGCTGGGATACTGTGGAAAGGGGGCAGGAATCTCTGGGTTCTATGCACAGAGAGCTATGGGCGGTAGGGAAAACGGTGGGCCTGGTGGATCCCTCTGGCCTTGCCTTTTGGCTGCTGGGATCCCTCTTCTTGGCTCTCCTGCTGCTTGGCGTCAGCCTGGGGGAAAGTCAGCCGCTTTCTGTCTTCAGAGGGATCCTGGGATCCCTTTCTCGAAGATTTCCCTTCCAACCTCCTAGAGGCACCCCCAGCCCAGAGGCTCGTTTTCGGGCAGCCTTGGAAGCCAGCTTGGATGCTATTTACCTGCTGGAGGCGGTGCGGGATCCCGTTACCCGCGAGATCCGCGACTTTGTCTTTGTGGATGTCAACGCCAAGGGGGAAGAGCTCATTTCCCTCCAGCGCCGGCAGATCATCGGCCAGCGGCTGTGCGAGCTGCTGCCCATCAACCGCTGGGGGGGCTTTTTTGAGAAATACAAGCGAGTGGTGGAAACCGGCATTCCTCTGGAAGAGGAGTTCCCCATTTCGGGGCAGCCGGGCTTGAAGGCCAGTTGGATCCATCACCAAGTGGTGCCGGTGGGAGACGGGATCCTCATCACCAGCCGCGACATCAGCGAGCGGGTCAAGATGGAGCGGGCTCTACAGGAAAGCGAGTCTCGCTACCGCGCCCTCTACGAGGCCATTCCCGACTTGATTTTTGAGCTCAGCGCCGAGGGAGTCATTCTTCATTGCAAGCCTTCCCCTTACGTTCCCACCCGACATCCGCCTGAGTTTTACGTGGGTTGCCGCGCCCAAGACGTGTTTACTGGCTCGCTGAAAGAGCAGTATCCATCTCTGGCGGAGGGGGCCTTGGTCAGCCAGACGCCGCAGTACCTAGAGTACGAAGTTGAGATTGAGCCGGGGATCCGCTGCTATCGGAGAGCCTGCGTTGTCGCTCACGGGAGAGACAAAGTTTACATCCTGGTGCGGGATATCACCGAGCGGAAACAGGCGGAGTTGGCCCTTAGAGAAATGGAAGCCACCCAGCGGGCCATTCTCCAAGCCATCCCCGACCTCATCCTTCGCCTGAATAGCCAGGGCATCTGCCTGAGCTCTATTTCCGGAGGCGATGTCCATCTTGACTGCCCAGCAGAGCGCCACTTAGGTCGATCCCCCCGGGAAATTCTGCCGCCAGCGCTGGCCGAGCAGCGGCTTTTCTATGTTCAGCAAGCCCTGGCCACCCAAACCCAACAGCGCTACGAGTACAGCATTGAAGTCCGAGGGGAGGTACGCCACGAAGAAACCCGCATTGTGCCTCTGAACAGCCAGGAAGTCCTGGTGATCGTGCGGGATATTACAGAAGCCAAGCAGGCGGAGCTGGCCTTGAAAGCCGCTGAACAGCTGCAGCGAGCCATTCTAGAAGCCATTCCCGACTTGATCTTTCGCCTGGACAGCCAGGGCATTTGCTTGAGCTTTATCTCGGGGGGCGAGGTTCTTCTCTATGGCTCACCCGACACCTACGTGGGCCGATCCCCGCAGGAGCTTTTGCCACCGGAGTTGGCCGAGCGGCGGCTTTTCTTTGTTCAGCAGGCTATAGCTACCCAGACGCGGCAGCGCTACGACCAAAGCATCGAGATTGAAGGGGAGACCCGCCACGAAGAGGTGCGCATTGTGCCCCTCAACCCCCAAGAGGTGGTGGTGATCGTCCGCGATGTAACCGACAGGGTGCGATCCCAGCAGGCCGTCCAGGAAAGCGAGCAGAAGTTCCGGGCGCTGTTTGAGAATGCCGCTGTGGCCATCCTCATCCGCCATGCCGAGACCGGCGAGATCCTGGAGGCCAACTCCCAAGCCATTTCGGCCTATGGCTTCTCCAGCCTGGAGGAGCTGCGAGCCTTCGACGCTTCCGAGCAGTCTCCCTATCGCCGGGCTTTGCAGGGGAGGGAGTTTGCTTTGCAGCCCCACTTGGAGCAGGCCCGCTGCCAGGGATCCGCCCGCTTTGAGTGGCAATGGCAGCGGCAGGATGGCCAGGTTGTCTGGGAAGACGTGTTTGTGCAGCCCCTTGTCTTGCGCGGGATCCCTTGTTGGGTATTTACCGCAGTAGACATCACTGCCCGCAAGTCGGCAGAAGCGGAGCTGGAGCAGTTTTTCTCGGTGGCTCTGGATTTGCTTTGCATTGCCGATGCCCAAGGGTACTTTCGCCGTCTCAACCGCGCCTGGGAGACTACGCTGGGCTATTCTCTGCAGGAGCTGCAGAGCCGACCCTTTTTGGAGTGGGTTCACCCGGAAGATGTCCCCGCCACACAGGCCGCCATGCAGCAGCTTGTCGAAGAGAAACGGCTGGATCACTTCGTCAACCGCTACCGCACCCAGGACGGCAGCTATCGTTTCATCGAGTGGCGAGCCTCTTTGGCCGGATCCCTGATCTACGCCGCCGGGCGGGATATCACCCTAGCCAAGCTGGCAGAAGAGCAGATGAAAGCAGCTAAGGAAGCTGCCGAAGCCGCCAGCCGCGCCAAGAGCGAGTTCCTGGCCACCATCAGCCACGAGATCCGCACCCCCATCAACGCCATTTTGGGGATGACCAGTCTACTCCTGGACACCTCCTTGGATCCGCAGCAGCAGGATTGGGTACAGACCATCCGCTATGGAGGCGAGGTGCTGCTGAACCTAATCAACGACATCCTCGATTTCTCCAAGATCGAGTCCCAGAAGCTGGAACTGGAGGAAATGCCTTTTTCCTTGCTGCAGTTGGTGGAGGAGCTGCTGGATCTGATGGCAGCCCAAGCCCAGAGCAAGGAGCTGGAGCTGATGGCCTGGGTGGATCCCAACCTGCCGCCAACCTTGATAGGGGATCCAAGTCGCCTGCGGCAAGTTCTGGCCAATCTGCTCAGCAACGCCATCAAGTTCACCCCCCAGGGAGAGGTGGTGGTGACCGTCGAGGCCGGGGAGAGGGATCCCGAAAAGCAGTGGGTAAGCGTTCAGGTGCAAGATACCGGCATTGGCATTCCCCCCGAAAAATTGGATCGCCTCTTCAAGCCCTTCAGCCAGGTGGATAGCTCCATCAGCCGCCAGTTTGGGGGCACCGGCCTGGGCTTGGCCATCAGCCAGCGTCTCTGCCAGCTCATGGGGGGAGCAATCGGGGTGGAAAGTCAGCCGGGCCAGGGATCCACTTTTCGCTTTCGCATCCCCCTAAAGAGGCCAGACCAGGAGCTGTTGCCAACCGCCGCACCGGATCCGTGCTTGGCCGGCAAGCGGGTTTTGCTGGTGGAAGACAACGCCAGTCAACGGCAGTTGCTATCCCGACTGCTGAGCGCTTGGGGCATGGAGGTAACCTGTTGTGCCTTGGCGGCAGAAGCCCAGGCTGCAGTTAGAACTCGTCCTTTTGACCTGGCCCTTCTGGATGCCACCCTGCCAGACCGGGATGGCTTGACCCTGGCGGCTAACCTGCGGAAAGCGCAACCCCGCCTGTTACCGCTAGTGCTGACGGGGCGCAACTTCATCTCCACAGCAGACCCTCTCCCCACTTTGGCCAAGCCGGTCAAAGCCTCCCAACTGCGGAAGCTGCTGCTGGGGCTTGTGGGAGAAAAAGCTCCTTTCTCCTTATCTTCCTCTCCCACCGCTCCTCCCGCCGTTTGGGACGCTACCCTGGCCAGCCGCTACCCGCTTCAGATCCTGGTGGCAGAGGATAACCCGGTTAACCAGAAGGTGATTCGCCTCATGCTGGAGCGATTGGGCTACCGGCCCGACATAGTCGGCAACGGTCTGGAAGCCGTCCAAGCTCTGCGCCTGCGACCCTACGATCTGGTGTTGATGGATATGCAAATGCCGGAGCTGGATGGTCTTGCGGCCACCCGTCGCATCCGCGCTGAACTGCCTCCTGAGCGCCAGCCTCGCATTGTTGTCCTCACGGCCAATGTGTTTTCGGAAGGCCGTGCTGCTGCCCAAGCTGCCGGGGTGGATGGCTACCTCACCAAACCCTTGGAGCCAGCCGCCCTAGTCCGGGTTCTTCAGGGATCCCCTCCCCTTCCCATCCCGGCCAGCCAAGAAGAGGATCCGCCCCTCGACCCCGTTATCCTCGCCCAGATGCGGGCAGTCTTCAGCTCTCCAGAAGCCTGGCAGGAGATGATCCAAACCTACCGGCAGGACAGCGAAGCTCTATTGGGATCCCTGCGGCAGGCCCTAGAGCAGCGGGATCCCCAAGCCATTGCTCGGTTGGCCCACCGCCTCAAGGGCAGCAGCAGCACCCTGGGCGCCAAACGTCTGGCCGAGCTGTGTCAGCAGTTGGAAAAGCTGGTTCATGCCGAGCCAGCCAGTTCTGTAAAATGGGATACTATAGAGCAAGCCGTGCAGAAGCTGGAGGTGGCATATCGGCAAGTTATCCTCAGTCTCTGAGTGCAGAGCTTTTCTCCCTCTCCTCTCGATGCCTATGCTGAGGCCCAATCCCCATCCTCCGGCCAGCTCGCCGGCGGTTCCTGAGGCCCAGGCGGGATCCCCCTCGCCTGAAAAGAAGCCGTTGGTGTTGGTGGTGGACGATGAGCGCAGCCAGCGACTCTTGGTTCGCTACGCCCTTGAGCGAGAAGGCTACCAAGTCCTGGAAGCCAGCAGCGGCGAAGTCTGTCTGCAGCTAGCCGCTCAACACCCAGTGGATATGGTCTTGCTGGATGCGGTCATGCCGGATGTGGATGGGTTTGAGTGCTGTCGCCGCCTCCATGCTCAAAACTCGGATCTGCCCATTCTCATCGTCACGGCGCTGGAAGATGAGTCCTGCGTGGATGAAGCCTTTGCTGCCGGGGCCAGCGATTACATTTCCAAGCCCATTCGTTGGGCGGTTTTGAAGCGGCGCATCCGCCACCTGATCCAGGCCAGCCAAGCCCAACGCCACCTGCGGGAACTTAACCAAGCCCTAGAAGTCAAAGTGCAGGAACGTACCGCCCAGCTGGCCTGCCAGGTGCAGGATCTGCAGCAGCTCAGCCGCCTTAAGGATAGCTTTCTGGCCAGCGTTTCCCACGAGCTGCGCACCCCCCTCACCAAGATCAAGCTGGCCCTGGAGCTATTGGGCCGCACTCCTCTCAACGAGAAGCAGTGCCAATACCACCGCATCGCTTTGGAAGAGTGTCAGGCTGAAATTGAGCTGATCAACAAGTTGCTGGATCTGCAGAGCCTAGAAGCCAAAGAGTTGAGCTCTGCGGCTGCCGCCATCGATCTCCACAGCCTTTGCACAAGCCTGCTCGACGGGGTGCGAGAACGGGCTCAGGCTCGGCAACTGAAGCTGGAGATGGCGGAGCTGACCTCACTTCCCGCAGTGCTCTACAGCTACCCGCAGCAGCTAACCCTGATCCTGAAGGAACTGCTGGAAAATGCCTGCAAGTTTACCCAGCCGGGCGGAACCCTCCGCTTGGAGGTGCAAGCCTTTCCCGGTGGGGTTGAGCTAAGGATTGGCAACACCGCCCAAATCGAGCCTGACCACCTGCCCCACCTTTTCGAACGCTTTTACCGGGTGCCCTCTGAGGATCCCTGGGCGCAGCCGGGCAGCGGCCTTGGATTGGCCTTGGTGAAGCATTGGGTGGAGTATCTGCAGGGCCAAGTCCGGGTCACCAGCCAGAAGGGATGGACTTGGTTTGTCCTTTGGCTGCCCAGCCTAGAGCCCTCCAACCGTTGACGCCCAAAGGCGGGTGGGAGGCAGCGATTGAGACTTTAGTGACCAACGACAGCAGCAGTCTCAGCAGTGGCAAAGGAGGTGCCACACCCACAGCTAGCTATTGCATTGGGGTTCCTGAAGCGGAAACCGCCCCCCAGCAGATCCTCGGAAAAGTCGACGGTGGTGCCGCTGATCAAGGTCATACTCAAGGGATCCACTGCCACCTGGATATCCCCAAAGTCGAAGGTATGATCGTCAGGGTTGGCCCGAGACTCGAAGTTCATTACGTAAGAGAGGCCAGAGCAGCCGCTTGGCTTGACCCCCAGACGCAGGATGGGCTGGGATCCCTCTTTTTCGTACTTGCTGCGCAGGCGCTTCAACTCTTGGATGGCGCTATCGGTCAGGGTGATCATGACAAGAAGGCTCAAGGGTACGTTCTACTCCCCATCCTATCAAGGGTTTTTTCTCGGCCAGCGAGAGCAATTGGTAAGCTAGGGATCCCAATCCTTGAGGTCTTGCCCCTGTGACAGATCCCAATGCCATTCGGATCACCTTTTTGGGCACCAGCTCCGGCATGCCCACCCGCCAGCGCAACGTCTCCGGGGTGGCGGTGCAGTTTCCCCAGCGGTCGGAATGGTGGCTGTTCGATTGTGGCGAGGGCACCCAGCACCAGTTGCTGCGCCTAGACGAGCTGCGCCCCAGCCAGTTGCGCCGCATTTTCATCACCCACATGCACGGGGATCACATCTACGGCCTGCCGGGGCTGTTGGCCTCCTGTGGCTTGGGCAGCACCCCTGAGCACATCGATATCTACGGCCCGCCGGGCCTGGAAGAGTACCTAAAGGCCGTGTTGCGCTACAGCGAGACGCGCATCCCCTACGGCTTCCGCGTTCACACCGTCGAAACCGGTCTCATCCTGCAAGAGCCGGAATACTCCGTCTTCTGCGCGCCCCTGGATCACCGGGTGCCCGCCTTCGGCTACCGCGTGGTGGAACAGGATCGGCCAGGCAGCTTTAATGTGGCCAAAGCCCAAGCCGATGGGATCCCCTTTGGCCCTCTGTATGGGCAGCTCAAGGCCGGCCAATCCATCATCTGGCAGGGCCGCTGCTTTCACGGACGGGATTATGTCGGGGATCCCATTCCGGGCCGCAAATTCTCCTACTGCACCGACACGATTTTCTGCCGCAATGCTGTTGATCTCTCCCGGGCTGCGGATCTGGTCATCCACGAGGCTACCTACGCTCAGGCTGACTTGGAGCTGGCCCGCCGCTCTAAGCATTCCACCGCCGCCATGGCCGCCCAAGTGGCCGCCGAAGCCAAGGCCCAAGCTTTGATCCTCACCCACTTCAGCCCCCGCTACACCCCAGAGGCCCCCATTACCTTGGAAGACCTGCTGGCAGAAGCTCAGGCCATTTTTCCCAATACCCTGCTGGCCCGCGATCGGCTGACCTACGAGATCCCCCGTCGCAGCCCGTCCCCTCTGCCGGTGGGTGTGGGCTTGCCTCGCTAGAATGGTAGAACTGACTGTCTCAACCGGCAATGACGGATCCCAGACCCTACCCCGAACGCCCCCAATTTCCAGAGCGGCCCAAAACCGAACAACTGGATCAAACTGCCAACGAATGGCGAGCCTTCAGCGCTTTGCCCCCTGCCACCTCTCTGCCCCCGGTTCAAGCCGAGCGGCCAGTCCCGCAAACGGCTGCTGAGGGGGAAACCCTGCCGAAATTGGCTCCCTGGAGTAAACGGATAGGGGCCTTTGCCCTCGACTTTGGGCTGGGGCTGGGGATCTCCTACCTAGCCCAAGGCTTGGCTGCTCTGGTAGGGGCCAATGCAAGCGCAGTGGACATGGTCGGCTATATCGCCTTCTTCGCTACCTGGCTGGTGAACCGCGGCTATTTCCAGTCCCGCCCTGAGGGCCAAAGCCTCGGCAAATGGCTGCTGAACATCAAAACCCTGGATCCCGAGACCGAAGCCTCGCCGCACCTGGTTCGTTCTCTGGCTCGAGAGGGGGTGCTCTCCCTCTTTGTGCTCACGGAGGCCCTGCTGGTGCCTCTGGCTGCGGATGGGCTGTTTGCCGTCTTCGACAAGGAAAAACGCCAAACCATTCACGACCGGGCTGGACGCACCCTGGTCGTGGAAGCGGAGCGGGGCTATCACCTGGATGAAAAAGTCCTGCAGTTTTTGCAGGACATCCTAGAGGGGGACGCTGCTGACGACGTCAAATCGGCTGCTCGCGACCTGCTGCGCCAAGCCCAGCGCAATGACACCGTGCGGGATCTGTCCAAGCAGTTGCAGCGCCTGAGCAAAGATGTGGATCGCAACGCCCGTAGCCTACGGCAACAAACGGGCAAGCAAGTGAAAACTTGGGTTGATTCCGTCAAGGAAAAGTTGGATAATTGGTGATCGCGCTTATCGAGGTAAACCCCCATCTCCAGCCTCAGGATCTGGGATTGCAGTTTCCTCATTGCCGTTTACCTTCGTCTTGGGATCCGTCATGGCCAAAGCAAAGGGTGCCCGCATCATCATTACTCTGGAGTGTACGGAGTGCCGCACCAACGTCAACAAGCGCTCTCCAGGCGTGAACCGCTACACCACCACCAAAAACCGCCGCAACACAACAGCCCGCTTAGAGCTGAAGAAATTCTGCCCTCACTGCAACCGCCACACCGTCCACAAAGAGATTAAGTAGTTCAAGCCGTTTCGCCGTTCTCCTGACCTATGGTTTACGCTCGCCGCCGCCTGTCTCCCATTAAGCCGGGAGAGCCCATTAGGTACACCGATGTGGAGCTGCTCAAGAAATTTGTTACCGAGCGAGGCAAGATCTTGCCCCGCCGCATCACCGGCCTGACCGCCAAACAGCAGCGGGAGCTCACCGCCGCGATCAAACGAGCGCGCATCATGGGTCTTCTTTACTTTGTCAACAAAGAGGGATAGCCTTCTCCGGATCCCGATGGGCCTGCAGCTTTCGCCGGAACTCCAAGCCCGCTTGTCCCAGCCCCTCAATATCGGCGGGGTAAAAGTTTTGAGCCGCGTTTTTCAGGCGCCGCTGTCAGGGGTAACCGACCAAGTCTTTCGAGGGCTGGTGCGCCGTTTTGCCCCCCACAGCTTGGTTTACACGGAAATGGTCAGTGCGACCGGCTTGCGCTATGCCCGCCAGTTGCCCCGCATCATGGAGGTCGGCGAGGGGGAGCAGCCTATTGGCATCCAATTGTTTGATTGTCGGCCCGACTTTCTGGCGGAAGCAGCCCGCATGGCTGTGGACGAAGGGGCGACCTTAGTGGACATCAACATGGGCTGCCCGGTGAACAAGATTACCAAAAACGGCGGTGGCTCTTCTCTGCTCCGCGATCCCGACACGGCAGCACGAATTGTGGAGGCGGTGGCCAACGCGGTGGAGGTGCCCGTAACCGTAAAAACGCGCCTGGGCTGGTCGGATCAGGAGATCAACATTTTGGATTTTGCCCACCGTCTGCAGGAGGCAGGGGCGCAACTGCTCACCCTGCATGCCCGAACACGCGCCCAAGGCTTCAACGGCAAAGCCCGCTGGGACTGGATCCGCCGCGTCAAACAGCACCTGCGCATTCCCGTCATCGCCAATGGGGATATTTTCTCGACAGCCGCAGCAGTGAAGTGTTTGGAGGAAACCGGAGCCGATGGGGTGATGTGCTCCCGCGGCACCATGGGCTATCCCTTTCTGGTGGGGGAAATCGATCACTTCCTGAAAACCGGTCAAGAAAGACCGGCCCCCACTCCCCTGGAGCGGATTCAAATGGCCTTGGAGCATCTGCGCGGTCTCTGGGAGTACAAGGGAGAACGTGGCATCCGTCAGGCCCGCAAGCACATGACTTGGTACATCAAAGGTTTTGCCGGGGCCTCTCAATTCCGCGCTCTCCTCTGTCGCATTGAGACGGTGCAGGAAGGGGAAGCCCTGCTTCTTCAAGCCATGGAGCGCTGCCAAGAAGCCACACTTCGACCGGAAGAGACGGTTGAAGCGACTGAAGAGGTCGACCTTCTCCCTGAAGCCGGTTGGGCGTAGCTCCAAGGATCCCCACAATTGGAAATTGCTTGGAAATCGCCGCACGTCTGCCTTGGCTGTAGCCTGTGGCCCCGAAAAAGGCTATTGCGCCTGCTGCTGGGACAGGGCTGCCACCAACTTTTCTCCCATTTCCTGGCAACCCACTAAAGTCATTCCCTCAGAGTAGAGGTCTGCGGTGCGGTACCCTTGCGCCAAAACGGCTTCTACCGCCTGTTCGATGCGGTCGGCAGCTTGCGGCTGATCCAGGGAGTAGCGGAGCATCAGGGCGCCGGAGAGCACCTGGGCAATGGGGTTGGCTTTGTCTTGTCCGGCAATGTCGGGAGCCGACCCATGTACCGGCTCGTATAGGCCGGGGCCAGAGGATCCCAGAGAGGCAGAGGGCAGCATACCAATAGAGCCGGTCAGCATGGCCGCTTCATCGGAGAGGATATCGCCGAAGAGATTGCCCGTGAGGATGACGTCGAACTGCTTGGGCCAGCGCACCAACTGCATGGCGGCATTGTCGATGTACAGGTGGGAAAGTTCCACCTCCGGGTACTCAGCCGCAATGACATTGACCCGCTCCCGCCACAGTTGCGACACCTCGAGAACGTTGGCTTTGTCCACCGAGCAGAGCTTGCGCCGGCGTTTGCGGGCCAGCTCAAAGGCAACTCGGGCAATCCGATCCACCTCAGCTTCGCTATAGACCATGGTGTTCACGCCGCGCCGGGATCCTTGGGCATCCGTGAAGATTCCCTTAGGTTGGCCGAAGTAAATGCCCCCCGTCAGCTCCCGCACTACCACCAGGTCGATCCCCGAGATCACCTCTGGCTTCAGGGAGGAAGCCCCCACCAGTTGAGGGAAGACTTTTACCGGGCGCAAGTTGGCAAACAGCCCCAGCCCCGCCCTCAAGCCCAACAAGGCCCGCTCCGGGCGTTTCTCAGGAGGCAGAGCGTCATACTTGAAGTCGCCGACAGCAGCCAGATAAACGGCATCGCTCTCTTGAGCCATTTTCAGGGTTTCTGCCGGCAAGGGATCCCCAGTCTGGTCGTAGGCAGCCCCGCCGATCAGGCCCTCTTGCCACTGGAGAGCAAATCCCATCTGCCGGGCAACTGCATCCAAAACGGCTCGTCCCACCCGCATGATTTCGGGGCCGATGCCATCTCCGGCAAGGGCTGTGATCCGATAGGTTCGAGCAGTGGGAGAAGGAGCGCTCATGGGCAGTCAAGCTGAAAACGAGGGCGTAGAGATACTACCACTTCGGCGGGCTGGCCCATCCCTTGGCACACAGGTTTGCAGACAACTTCTCCAAAAAGCTCTCCAAAAGAGAAAGTGCAGCCCGGCCACCGACCTGCTGCACTCTCGAGCGAGCAACCCACCAAGCTGCAGTCCCAGATGTTCCTCTAGAACAAGCCCAAGGTGACCCACTTATCCAAGGGCAAGGTGGCACCAATGCCCAGGTAGAGGGTGACCAGAGTGCCGATCAAAAACACCGTTGTCGCCACCGGACGGCGCAAGGGGTTTTGGAACTTGTTGACGTTTTCGATGAAGGGCACAAACAAGAGACCGACAGGAATGGCAGACATCAGAGCAATTCCCAACAGCTTGTTGGGAGCAATCCGCAGGATGTGGAAGGCGGGGTAGAGATACCATTCCGGCAGAATTTCCAGAGGCGTAGCAAAGGGATCCGCCGGCTCCCCTACACCTGCCGGATCCATGACTGACAGGCCAACGATCACTCCAATAGTGCCCAGGATCACCACCGGAAACATAAAGAGCAAATCGTTGGGCCAAGCGGGCTCACCATAGGTCATGTGGCCCATGTTTTTCTTCAGCTTGGCTACAACTTTGGGGTTGTCTAGATCAACCTTGCGGGTAATGGCCTCGGTCGCTATCACCTGTTTTGAGACGGCCATGGGAGTTCTCCTTATCTAGGGACAAAAGTTCTGAAAAAGTGGCAGGTAAAGATCCCAGTTACCAGGAAAGTCAAAGGCGTCTGGGAGTCAAACCTTGCTCACAAAGGCCCAGAAATGCCTTGGCGGCGGATCATCAAAAAGTGCATGGTCATAAAGACTGCGGTCAGCCAGGGTAGCACGAAAGTGTGCAAGCTGTAGAAGCGAGTCAGGGTAGCTTGACCCACTGCTTCGCCACCCCGGATCAGTTGCACCAACAAGTCGCCCACCACCGGAATGGCACTGGGCACACCTGAGACGATCTTGACTGCCCAGTAGCCCACCTGATCCCAGGGCAGGGAGTAGCCGGTAACGCCAAAGGAGACGGTCAGCACCGCCAAGATCACGCCGGTTACCCAGGTCAGCTCACGGGGCTTTTTGAATCCCCCTGTCAGATAGACCCGGAAGGTGTGTAGGATCATCATCAGCACCATCATGGAGGCGCTCCAACGGTGGATGGAGCGCAACAGCCAGCCGAAGTTCACCTGGGTCATGATGTAGTTCACCGATTCAAAGGCCTCAGCCACCGTCGGACGATAGTAAAACGTCATGGCGAAGCCGGTGGCAAACTGAATTAAGAAGCACACCAGCGTCACCCCGCCGAGGCAGTAGAAGATGTTAACGTGAGGCGGAATGAATTTCCCTGTTGCGTCGTCGACGAAAGGCGTAATCTCCAGCCGCTCGTCCAACCAGTCGTAAACTTTGCTCATAATGCCTGCAATTCTTGAAATTGGATCTCGAGGGCGGGGCAAGCCCACTCTACTCAGCAATGTAACACAATCTTTTAACACTATCCTGGCGCCGGGCTCAGCTTGGGGACGAAGATCTCGATCCCAGGAGGCCAGGCAAGTTTTCGATATTGCGTTTTGTTCATGTTTCTTAATGTTTTTTGGGATCGATGGTTGTGCAGAAGCCGAGATACACAGGGATCCGCTGGAGAGGGTGGGGGATCCGCATTGTCTTGCTTGGGTGTTTGCTCTGGGCGAGTTTGGGCATTGGCGCCTGTCCAGGGCAGGCCAGCCGCTGGGGAGAAGAGCAGCAACTGCTGGCGCAGGCTTGGGCCTATGTGGATCGGGCCTATGTGGATCCGGGGTTTAACGGGCAAAACTGGTGGCAGGTGCGGCAGCGGTTTCTCTCCCGGCCCCTGAAGGAGCGCAAGCAGACCTATCAGGCCATTGAGGAGATGTTGGCCACTCTGGGGGATCCCTTTACTCGCTTTCTGGATAAAGAGCACTACCTCAGCCTGCAGACCTCCACAGCCGGCGAGCTGAGCGGTGTCGGCTTGCAGATTGCCATCGATGAGCAGGGGGCGGTGCGGGTGATTGCCCCCATGGAAGGCACTCCTGCCGAGCAGGCCGGGATCCAACCCCAGGATGAGATTTTGGCGGTGGATCGGGTGCCGGTGGCGGGGCTGAGCCTGGACGAAGTGGCCGAGCGGATGCGGGGGCGCAGCGGCACGCCGGTTACTTTGAAGCTGAGGCGGCAGGATCGCATTTGGGAGGTGGAGCTGGTACGCCAATCGATCACCATCAACCCCGTGCGCACCCGTTTTTTTGAGCTGCCTCAGGGATCGGTGGCCTACATTCGCCTCAGCCAGTTCAACGGCAATGCTGCCGCTCAAGTCCGCCAAGCCATTCGGGCCGCAGAAGCTCAAGGGGTGCGGGGCTACATTCTCGATTTGCGCAACAATCCGGGGGGACTCTTGCAGGCGGCCATTGAGATCGCCCGCTTCTGGATCCCCAAGGGTGACATTGTGCTGGTGACGGATCGCCACGGCATTCAAGACAGCATTCCCGCCACCGGCGAGGTGCTTACAGAGGCGCCGCTGGTGGTCTTGGTAAATCAGGGCAGCGCCAGTGCCAGTGAAGTGTTGGCCGGGGCACTTCAGGATAGTGGGCGAGCCCAACTGGTAGGAACGCGCACCTTTGGCAAGGGTCTGATTCAATCCCTGCTGGAGCTGGCGGATGGCTCGGGGCTGGCGGTGACCACGGCCAAGTACCTTACCCCCAGCGGCCACGACATCCATCGCCAGGGGATCCAGCCCGATGTGGTGGTGGCGGAGGGATCCATTCCCCTGACGGCAGAAACCTTGGCCGGGCCGGAGGACATCCAGCTGCAGCGAGCCTTGGAGTTGTTGGGGCAGACCCAAGGGATCCCGGTGGCCAAAAGCGGGTGAGGGAGGAGATCCCGCTCCAGACCCAGATCTCAATCGTTGGCATTCAGGATTTGGATTCCTGTTTGTTTTCGATTCGTTTTAGGATCGAAAGCAGGGTTTCCCGTCCAGCGCTGATCTCTGACTCTGTCCGCTCCCGCCCGCATGAACGCTATCCAGCAATTTCACCACTTTTTCAACTGCTGCATTGGAGCTTGGCGCACAGAGCGCACCTACCATTACCTAGACCGTGGCGAGGTGGAGCGCTCCCGCACCGAGTTCACCATTCGCACCCTCACCCCTGAGCTCAAGCACAAGGTGCTCACCGACAACAACTACCCCAACCACAACGTGGATGGTTTTCTGGGCTTTCACTTGGCTTTTGAGACGGTTTCCGAAAAGGGTGAGGAGGCCGGGCAAGAGCTGAACATGCTGTTCGTCCCTCGGCAGGAAACCCCCTTGGGGCTGCAGGGAGACTACCTGCGGGATCGGGCCTATGAGGAAGATCGCCCGATGGTGGCGACTTTCCGGTTTGATCCCGGATCCCTGCAACTGGTGATGACCACCACCTACACTCGTGTGGTTGCTGTAGATACCATCACTCTACTGAATCCGCGCCTGCGCCTGCGGCAGATCCTTACCTACCAACGTCCCCCTCAGGGTCAGCCTTTGCAGGAGCTGTTGCTGGTGGGGTTTGGGGTAGAACAGAAGCTGACCTAGCCTGCGGATCCTGAGCATGACGCTTCCCAAAGACCTGAGATTGTCTCAGCACTTGGCTCTGATCCAGTTGAGGTTCGAGCGAGGACAATACCGGCAGGCGCTAGAGGAGGTTAAGCAGGCCCAAAGCCGCTATCCGCAGTCGGGTAAGCTACGGCTCTGGCAGGCCCTGGCCCAAGAAGCCCTTGGCGAAACGCAGGAGGCCATCCTGTTGGCCCAAACCTTGCTGCGCAACCCAGATCCAGAAGTCGCCCAGCAGGCTCGCTATGTCTTGGGCATCTGGCAAGCCCCTCGCCTGCGACGTTCGGCGGAGTGGTTGAGCGAAATTCCCGATCTCAGCCGGCTGGAGGAAACTGATCCCCCAGAGTACCGCTTGGCCTATGGGCGCTCCCAACGCAAAGGCCCTTCCCCAAGATCTGGGGATCCCCTCAGCCGCCGGGCAGCGGATCCCCCGTTGGACACTAAGCCCCTCATCTGGGTGTTGATCGGGATCCTCTCGACCCTGCTGGCCGTGATGGCTTGGCTGCCCTAGAGGCGGGTACAACCGTTCTGGAAGTGAGATCTACAACGATTCTCGTCGCTGCGGGGTTAAGGGGAGATACTGGGAATAGAGGAGACGCTAGGTCTAGCTCAGGGGAGCGGATCTGCGTCCAGGGATCCCAAAGGCTCCTCGACAATGGGGGCGGAAAGCGGAGGTTTAAAGTGGCTACACAAACATTGGTGATGGATGCAGTGGAGCAGTTGGGCCTGCGGGTCACGCTGGGAGATATTGCATCCAGCACGGGCTTGGCTCTACACGAGGCCAAACAAGAGCTGCTGAATTTGGCCCAAAAGGCGGAGGGGCATCTCCAGGTTTCCCGGCAGGGGGAGATTACCTATGTTTTCCCGCCGGATTTTCGCAGCATTCTCAAGCGCAAGGAGCAGCAGGATCAGCTGGCGGCCCTGCGGCGCAAACTGTGGGGGGGCTTCCTCTATGGGTTGCGCATCTCCTTCGGCATCCTGCTGGTGGTGTCGATTGTCTTGATTGTCCTAGCGTTGATTGCCTTGCAGATGGCCAGTAGCCGCGAGCAGGACAATCGCAGCCGATCGCGGGGGATAGGGTTTTATTACTTCCCCAACCTTTGGATCGGCAACCCCTTCTGGGATCCTTACCCCTACTATGGGAGCTACTCCGGTCGGACGCGCCCCCGCCAGCCGCAAAAATCCGAGCTGAACTTCCTGGAAGCGGTGTACAGCTTCCTCTTTGGGGACGGGGATCCCAATGCCAACCTGGAGGAGGAGCGCTATGCCCTCATTGGCCAGCTGATTCGTGCCAATGGGGGGGTGATCGCAGCGGAACAGGTGTTGCCCTACCTGGATGTGGAGCCGGGATCCCCGGCCTTGGAATACGAAGATTACATGCTGCCCATTTTGCTCAAGTTCGACGGCCAGCCGGAGGTCAGCGAGGATGGGGACATTGTCTACCGCTTCCCAGAGCTGCAGGTGGCCGCCTCAGAGCGCAAGCCCAAGGGGATCCCTGAGGTGTTGCAGGAGAAACCTTGGGTGTTCAGCCGGGCCACGCCTGGTCAACTGACCCTGGCAGGAGGCTTGGGAGTTCTCAATTTCTTTCTGGCCGCCATTCTCTATGGGGCACGGGAGGAGGTGGCAGCGGCAGCCGGCAGCAATGCTTTTTTGGCCTTCATCTACCCGTTGATCGGCTTCCTCTTCCTCTACGGCACGCTGTTTTTGGCGGTGCCCGCCGTTCGCTGGCTAGCCTTGCAAATCCGTAACCAGGGAGTGGAGCGTCGCAATCGTGTCCGGCAGCTTTGGCGAGAGCATCTGCAGCATCCCACAGAGGCGCTGCTGCGCAAACTCAACTTTGCCCGCCGCTTCCGCCGTCAAGAAGTTGTGCAAGAGTCGGACACCATTTACTCAACCGACCGGGATTTGATCGAGCAGCGGGACTACCGTCTGGACGAGCCGGCATTCCGCCAACTTTTGGAATCCGAAGCTCAGCAGGAGTACCCGGAAACCGAACAAGTGCGCAAGCCGCGTCCCCTCTAGAGAGGTCATGGCCGTTGGGCAAACTCCCGGTCTGCCGTTTGAGCTGAGACCCATTCGAGTTTCTTGGCCAGCCGGCGAATCCAGCGCTTAGGTTTGCTTGGACCTCTTTCTCCCCAGGAGAACTCACAACAACCACTCGGAGACTCGCTCCCCCACCTTCTGCAAATCCAGAGGAATGGCCACCGCTTTGCCCATACGGGGTCTCTGACGGGTGGCTTCGATTTCCCGACGCACCGCTTCCCACACCCCCCAAGCCTGCAAATGGGCCAGCACTCTCTCCAAGTGGGCCAGATACTCCGCCTCGCTCAAGGGAAAGGAGGGCTGCTCCAGATAGCGCCACATCACCAGCAACACCACCTTCTGCTGGATACGCCGCAGCTGCACGTCGTAGGAATAGCCCCACTTCTCGCGCAACAAAGCTTGAAAGTCGGATCCCTTCATCAGACTTGTCTGAGGCTGGCTTGGATCTGGCTCCAATCGCGCTGGGTGGGCCGCTCACCTTGGGAAGGAAGGCCACGGCCTCTTACAGCGTTGCATTTCTTAACGATATTGGCCAGAGGGGTCGGTTAGGATGATGTCGCTTGTCAACGAACGTTAAAACTTCTCAGGTCTGCATTTGCCATTATGACGGAAGCGGTTAGCAACTTTGAAGCGCCCCCCATGAGCCGGCGGGTTCTTCTCAATGCCCTGCTCAGCGGCTCTGTGGGAGTCGTGGTGGTGGGCGCCCTCTACCCGGTGGTGAAGTACTTTATTCCGCCCTCTGCCGGTGGAGGGGGTGAGGGCCTCATAGCTCAGGACGCCCTCGGCAAGCCCATCAGCGTCAGTGAACTGTTGGCCACCCATGCCGCTACGGATCGGGTGCTGGCCCAAGGTTTGAAGGGGGATCCCACCTACATCGTGATCGACAACGGGGCGGTGGCCAACTACGGCCTCAACGCGGTTTGTACCCACCTCGGTTGCGTGGTGCCCTGGAATGTGGGGGAAAACTTGTTTAAGTGCCCTTGCCACGGATCCCAGTATGCGGCCAATGGCAAGGTGATCCGGGGACCGGCTCCCCGCTCGCTGGAGCTGGTGAGCGCCACTGTGGATGGCGACAACGTCCGCTTCAGCCCTTGGCAAGGCCCCGATTTCCGGGAAACCTAAAGGGCAAGGGATCCCGCTGGCTGTGCCGGCTTTTGCCGAACGATTTGGGGCAAGTCGTCGAGATGGCTATTTCAAGACTGTGTCCTAAAGCTGTGATGGAAATTCATTCTGAGCTGAGAGTTATGAAGCGAATCTGCTTGGCCTTCTGTGGGCTGCTGCTGTTGCTGGGGATGGGGGCACGTCCGGCGGCAGCCTACCCCTACTATGCCCAGATGGCCTACGACAACCCCCGCGAGGCGACTGGAAAAATTGTCTGTGCCAACTGCCACCTGAACGCCATGCCCACTCGCGCCGAGGTGCCCCAGGCCGTCACCCCCGGCCAGGTGTTCACCATCAAAGTTGGGATCCCTTATGACCTGAGCAAGCAGCAGGTGCTGGCAGACGGCAGCAAGGGTGGGTTGAACGTGGGTGCGGTGGTGGTCTTGCCGGAGGGCTTCCGCCTGGCCACCGAAGCCGAAATGACCGAGGAACAGCGGCAGGAAACCGCCGAGACCTACATCACCCCCTACAGCGACGCGAAGCCCAATATCCTCTTGGTCGGGCCTTTGCCGGGCGAGCAGCATCAAGAAATCGTCTTCCCGGTGGTGGCCCCTGACCCGAAAGAGGATCCCTCGGTGGCCTTCATGAAGTATCGCGTTTACATCGGGGCCAACCGAGGTCGCGGTCAGCTTAACCCCGACGGCAGCCTCAGCAACAACAACGTTTTCCGCGCTCCGGCCACCGGGCGTCTAGTCAACATCGCCACCCTCAACTCCGATATCAGCGATCTGCCGGCTGAATTGGCCAGCCTGGTGCCCCCGGAATACGAGCTGCCGGGCACGAGAGTTCTCAGCTTCGAGACCGAAAGCGGGATCCAAAACCTGGTGGTGCCGCCTGGGCCGGAACTGGTGGTTGCTGTTGGAGACAGCGTCAAAGAAGGGGATCCCGTCACCAACAATCCCAATGTGGGCGGCTTTGGCCAGGTGGAGCGGGATCTGGTGCTGCAAAGCCCGGAGCGGGTGAAATGGCTGGTGGCCTTCCTGGCAGCCATTACCATTACCCAGGTGCTGTTGGTGCTGAAGAAAAAGCAGGTGGAGCTCATTCAAGCCGCCGAAATCCTTGGCTAGCTCAAGCTCTTTCCTGGCCTGCACCTCGGAGGTATCCGAGGTGTTTTTTGTTCGGTAGGGTTCTAAGGTAGCCTCAGCTCTCCTCTGATCACCTGCACAGCCTGCCCGGCAATCTCCACGCGAGAGCCGAGATCGCGACACCAGAGCTCCCCGCCGCGGCTGGATAGCTGGTGGGCCTGTAACTCAGAGCGACCCAGGCGTTTGGCCCAATAGGGCATCAAAAGACACTGGGCGGATCCCGTCACTGGATCTTCCGGGATCCCCAGCCGAGGAGCGAAAACGCGGCAGACGAAATCCGGCCCATCCTCTAGATCCGCCCCAGAGGCTGTGACGATCAACCCCGGAACGGGGAGTGCTTGAACCTGGGCCAGATCCGGTTGCACCTGCTGCACCTGTCCCGCCGAAGCCAGCACCGCCACCCCCATACCCCCGCGGTACAGCTCCACAGGTGGGATCCCCAAAGCCGCTGCCACCTGCTCCTTGGCTTCTGGCCAAGGTTCCGGAGTTTGAGCAGGAAAATCCATGGCCAGGCGATCCCCTTGCCGCCGCACCTGCAACAGGCCACTGCGGGTGGAAAAGGCTACCCTCTCCGCCTCAGGATGCACCTCGGTGAACAGCACATGGGCACCAGCCAAGGTGGCGTGGCCACAGAGATCCACCTCCGTCGTCGGCGTAAACCAGCGCAGCCCATAGTGGGGAACCTCGCCCTGGGATCCCTGAGGCAGTAAAAAAGCCGTCTCCGATACATTGTTCTCCGCCGCAATGGCTTGCATCAGCGCCTCTGGCAACTCCTGGGGCAGCAGACACACCGCTGCCGGATTGCCGCCGAAAGGCACCGCCGTAAATGCATCCACCTGAAAAAACGGGATCCACACCTTCTCAACCCAGCCCAACTCAGGTCATGATCCCACAGCAGACCCCAAAGTAGGGGGATCCGCACCCCGACCGCACCTGCCAAAAGCGGGATCCCGCTGACAAAGGCTATTGTCAGGCCAGAAAGTTGGCTGATAAACTAGCACTCGTAAGTCGAGAGTGCTAAGTCGCTTCCCTTCGGGGAAGTGGAACTAATGGAAATGAAAACTTCAGCTTCGTGCTTTAGGATCACGGAGGACATTCGTCATGGCTGCAGTAGCTCTTAACGTCTCTACCCTGAAGCCGCTGGGCGACCGCGTGCTGGTCAAAATCGCTCAGCAAGATGAGAAAACCGCAGGTGGGATCTTCTTGCCGGACACTGCCAAGGAAAAGCCCCAGGTGGGGGAAGTGGTTGCTGTTGGCCCTGGCAAGCGCAATGACGACGGCAAGCTGATCCCGATGGAACTGAAAGCCGGCGACAAAGTGCTCTACTCCAAGTACGCCGGAACCGAGGTCAAGCTGGGCAGCGACGAATATGTGCTGTTGGCCGAGCGGGACATTCTCGCCATTGTTCAGTAGTGGTCAGTGATTCAGCAGCAGTTCAACGACCGATTGAACCCCTGAGATTCTGTTTCACCCTTACCTGCATTTGCATCGGAGAGGTTGACTATGGCCAAATCAATCATCTTCAGTGAAGAAGCCCGCCGCGCTCTAGAGCACGGCATGGATATTTTGGCAGAAGCCGTAGCCGTTACCCTGGGCCCCAAAGGGCGCAACGTCGTGCTGGAGAAGAAGTTTGGCGCTCCCCAAATCATCAACGATGGGGTAACCATTGCCAAAGAAATCGAGCTGGAAGACCACATTGAGAACACAGGCGTTTCCTTGATCCGGCAGGCGGCTTCCAAGACCAATGACACGGCTGGGGATGGCACCACCACGGCCACGGTCTTGGCTCACGCCATGGTGAAAGAAGGTCTGAAAAACGTGGCTGCCGGCGCCAACCCGATTGCCCTAAAGCGGGGGATCGACAAGGCGGTGAAGTTTTTGGTAGACAAAATCGCCGAACATGCCCGCCCGGTCGAAGATTCCAAAGCCATTGCCCAGGTGGCGGCCATTTCCGCCGGTAACGATGAAGAAGTGGGCCGTATGATTGCCGAGGCCATGGACAAGGTGGGCCGCGAAGGGGTGATCTCCCTGGAAGAAGGCAAGTCCATGACCACCGAGCTGGAAGTGACGGAAGGGATGCGCTTCGACAAGGGCTACATCTCCCCTTACTTCGTCACCGATACCGAGCGGATGGAAGCGGTTCTGGAAAACCCCTACATCCTCATCACCGATAAGAAGATCACCCTGGTGCAAGACCTGGTACCGGTTCTGGAGCAGGTGGCCCGCGCCGGTCGTCCTCTGCTGATCATCGCCGAAGACATCGAGAAAGAAGCGCTGGCTACCCTGGTGGTGAACAAGCTGCGGGGTGTGCTGAGCGTGGTGGCAGTAAAAGCCCCTGGCTTCGGGGATCGCCGCAAGGCTATGTTGGAAGACATTGCCATCCTGACCGGTGGTGAGGTAATCAGCGAAGAGCGCGGCCTGAAGCTGGAGAACGCTCGCCTCGATTCCTTCGGCACTGCCCGTCGCGTCACGGTAACCAAAGACAATACCACCATCGTGGCGGAAGGCAACGAAGCGGCTGTGAAAGCCCGTTGCGAGCAAATTCGCCGTCAAATTGAGGAAACCGACTCCACCTACGACAAAGAAAAACTGCAAGAGCGCCTGGCCAAGCTCTCCGGCGGTGTAGCGGTGATCAAAGTGGGTGCGGCCACTGAAACCGAGATGAAAGACCGCAAGTTGCGCCTGGAAGATGCCATCAACGCCACCAAAGCGGCGGTAGAAGAAGGGATCGTTCCCGGCGGCGGTACCACCTTGGCACACCTGATCCCAGTGGTAACCGAGTGGGCGCAAGCCAACCTGTCCGGCGATGAACTGGTGGGGGCCAACCTGGTCGCCCGCGCTCTGGGCGCTCCGCTGCGCCGCATTGCTGAGAACGCCGGCCAAAACGGCTCCATTGTGCTGGAGCGGGTGAAAGATAAGCCCTTCAACACCGGCTACGATGCTCAGAACGACGCCTTCGTGGATATGTTCGAGGCGGGCATTGTAGACCCGGCCAAGGTTACCCGTTCTGCCCTGCAAAACGCTGCTTCCATTGCGGGGATGGTGCTGACCACTGAAGCGATCGTGGTGGACAAGCCGGAGCCCAAAACCAACACGCCGGCAAGCAGCGGCAGCGGCATGAGTGACTACGACTACTAATCCGTTGACCGCCACAGCGAGGTGGATCCCTGAGGCTCACCGAAGAGCCCATGGGCACTTCGCTTCCTGGCCAGGCATCTTGGATGAATCTTTCGGGATCCCCTGGTGGGATCCCTTTTCTTGTGGATTTTCATCAAGACGCAGGCAATCCGGCGGGATCATTCCCAACGACCGTGAGACAGCAGCGAAACTGTTTGTGATGCTGATCCCTAACCCCTTTTCTCAGAGGGAGAGGGTCTGGGGGTGAGGGCGCTAGAGCCATGCAATCGGGAACTGCCTCAAACTGGTTTTTTGATAACGACTCTGATTCTGTCCAACTTGAAGAGAAGGGGAAGGCGGTGTGGCTCAGTTGATCTGCATTGGCCTGGATCTGGCCTGGTCAACCCGCAACCCTTCCGGTCTGGCCACGCTGCGAGTCCAGCTCGGGGATCCCGGCAGGCAGAACTTGACAGGCTATCTGGTGGATAGCCGCATTCTCCAGACGGATGAGGAGATCCTGGACTACATTCAAGCTCAGGCGGGAGGGGATCCCTGCTTGGTGGCGGTGGATGCGCCCTTGCGGGTTCCCAACCTCACAGGACAACGGCGGGCCGAGGCAGAACTGAACCAGGTGTTTCGCGCCTACGCAGCCGGGGCCCACCCGGCCAACCGCCGGTTACTGGCAAAGGACGGCCAAGTGAGAGGAGAAGCCCTGGTGCAAGCCCTATCCCGCTATGGCTTTCGGGAGCAGGCCAACATCGAGCGAGGAAAGCTTACCCGCCAAGTAACCGAGGTCTTCCCCCATAGCGCCTTGGTCAGCCTCTTTGGCCTCAGCCGCACCCTGAAATACAAGGCTCGCCCCCGACACACCTGGCCGGAACGGCAACAAGCCTGGCAGCTTTACCAGCATCATCTGCGCTCTCTAGCTGCCGCTGACCCGGCTCTCCAGGGCCACGAGGAGCTGCTTCAAGTGGAGGTGGGATCCCTCAAGGGCCGTCGACTCAAAAACTACGAAGATCAAGTGGATGCCTTGATGTGTGCTTACATCGCCCTCTACGGGTTCCGCTGGGGATCCGAGCGCTGCCGCAGTTTCGGCAACCTGCAAGAAGGGCACATTTTCACGCCCCTGCCCCCTCGAACCTTTGGGGCGGATTGAGACCCGCTCCGGGATCGCAGGTGGAAATCCCAACCAGAAGAACAAAACTCTCGCTAGCCTTGGATCCCTCCTTGGCGGCATGATAAAAACAAGGGATCCGCAGAACAGGGGAACAATGGACGTGCAACTGGGCCGCAATCGGCAGGCAAGACGCGCTTACGGGCTGGATGAAATCGCGCTGGCCCCAGGCAGACGAACGCTGGATCCCAGCCTGGTGGATACCCACTTCACCCTGGGAGGGATCCAACGGCAAATCCCCATCATCGCCAGCGCCATGGATGGCGTGGTGGATGTGCGAATGGCCATTTTGCTCTCGGAGCTGGGAGCTTTCGGGGTGTTGAACCTGGATGGCATCCAAACCCGCTACGCCGATCCCGATGAGGTGTTGGATCAGATTGCGTCGGTGGGCAAAGACGAGTTTGTGCCCCTAATGCAGCGCCTCTACAGCGAGCCGGTGAAGCCAGAGCTAATCCAAGAACGCATCCGCCAGATTAAAGCCTCCGGCGCCATTGCCGCCGCTAGCTGCGTGCCCGCCCACGCCGCCCAATACGGCCCCCTGGTGGCGGAAGCCGGGGGGGATCTGTTTTTCGTCCAGGCCACGGTGGTTTCGGTGCACCACAAGGTTCCCGAAGGCATGGAACTGCTGGATCTGGCCCGATTTTGCCGGTCAATGCCCATTCCTGTTGTGGTGGGCAACTGCGTCACCTACGATGTCGCCCTGGAGCTGATGCAGGCCGGAGCTGCCGGCGTCTTGGTGGGGATCGGCCCGGGGGCTGCCTGTACCTCCCGCGGCGTGTTGGGGGTGGGGGTACCACAGGCTACAGCGATTGCCGACTGTGCCGCTGCACGGGAGCAGTTTTTGGCGGAAACCGGCACCTATGTCCCTGTGATTGCCGATGGGGGATTGGTGACCGGTGGCGACATTTGCAAGGCCATCGCTTGTGGAGCCGATGCAGTGATGATCGGATCCCCCCTGGCCCGCGCCTATGAGGCCCCCGGTCGCGGCTTTCACTGGGGCATGGCCACCCCCAGCCCCATCTTGCCCCGCGGCACCCGCATCCGCGTGGGATCCACCGGCACCTTGGAAGAAATCTTGCGCGGCCCCGCCCGCCTGGACGACGGTACCCACAACCTCTGGGGCGCCCTGCGCACCAGCATGGCCACCTTGGGGGCTGCCAATCTTCGAGAAATGCAGCAGGTGGAGATCTGCATTGCCCCTTCCCTGCTCACAGAGGGGAAGGTGTACCAGAAGGCGCAAAGCCTGGGCATGGGGAAATAGTCCCTTGGGAATGCTAAACTCGGTGGACTGGGATCCCTCGGGGGCGGTTAGCTCAGCGGTAGAGCGCCTGCCTTACAAGCAGGATGTCACTGGTTCGAGTCCGGTACCGCCCATCCCCACCGGAGCTTGCAGCTTGAGAGCTCTGTCTCAGTTTGAGATACACCCGCTAGCCAGAGCCGGATCCCTGAGGTAGAGTAGTGGATATCGAGCCTCGATCATCTACCGCAGTTGGGTCTCGCATTGAGTCTCGCGCAGAAAGTGTGTAAAGTGGTAGACGATGTGGACTTCGGCTGTATCATGTCTTCCCAGAGTCCCCAATTGCCAGGCTCGTTATTGAGGTAGGCAGTTTGTCGCTTCTATGAGGACATCCCTACAGCCAAAAAGGTGTGAGGAAAAGAACAAGGAGAGAAACATGCCCGCGAAACACGCGAACTACTGGAAAACGCTGCTGGCCGGCACTCTGGGTGCAGCAGCGATCCTGACCCCTGGAGTGGCTTATGCCCAAGCTACCGGGCCGGTCACCTCCATCTCTGAGCTTTCGGATGTGCAGCCCACCGACTGGGCCTTCCAAGCCCTGCAATCCTTGGTGGAGCGCTACGGTTGTATTGCCGGCTACCCCGACCGCACCTTCCGCGGCAACCGGGCTATGACTCGCTTTGAGTTTGCCGCCGGTATGAACGCCTGCTTGGATCGCATCAATGAGTTGATTGCAGCCGGTTTGGCCGACAAAGTCTCCAAGGAAGACTTGGCCACTCTGCAGCGCTTGCAAGAGGAATTTGCTGCTGAGCTGGCAGCCCTGCGCGGGCGGGTGGATGCCCTGGAAGCCGATGTTACTGATTTGAAAGGGAAGGTCTTCAACCCGGTTACCAAGTTGAATGCCCAAGTCATCGCCGCTGTTGTAGGCAGCGCTCTCACGGAAGACAGAGTTGTTGATGGGAGGGTAGTAGCAGAGCAAAACCAAGCCAACATGACTCTTCCCTATCGGGTACGCTTGAACTTCGATGCTTCTTTTGTGGGTCGCGATCGCCTGCGCATTCGTCTCCAAGCTCGCGATGCTGTGACTGAGTTCTTTGATGGGGATCCCGGCCTTGAGTTTGGCGGCCGTGGCGGCGGCACTTTCACCCTGGCCAAGCTGATCTACCAATTCCCAGCTTTCAACCAAGCAGCTACCATCTACACGGGTATCGTTGGCTCAGGTGTGTTCGATGTATTCAACTACAGCACACCCTTCGAAGCTCTCTCCGACTTTGCTGATGCTCCCAACTCCACGGCGGACGTGCCAGGTGGAGCTCTGTTTGGCTTCCGCTACCGACTCTCGGATCAACTACGCTTGGCCTACAGCTACAGCACCAGGAACGCTCAAGCCTTGGGCAACGGCTTCGGCGACAGCGGTATAACCGGTAGCGACAGTGCCCACGCGGTGGAGCTGGGCTTCCTGCCGAATGAAAATCTAGAGATTTACCTGCAGTTTGCCAGTACCTATCTGCAGAAGGCAAACGATGGCCCTGAGTTCTTGGCCAACGGTACAGCCCTTTTCCGTGGCCCTCTGCGGGGGACGAGGGTAGATGTTTCTGCCCGTGTCAATGCTTTCTCGGTGGCAGCCAACTGGGAGCTTAGCCCTCGAATTACCGTATCCGGCTGGTTTACTGCTGGCAATGTGGATTACAACTTGCCCAACGTGGTACCGGCTGGCACCATTGATCCGGGTGATGAAGATTTCAACGGGTTCCTGTTTGGCTTTGCTTTCCCGGATCTCTTCATTGAGGGTGCTCAGGGCGGTGTGGTGTTTGGCCAACCGATTGTCAGCACCGAGGAGGGAGTTTTTGACAGCCGTCCTTTCATCGTGGATGTTTACTACAGCTTCCCGGTGAACGAGTACCTCACCCTTACCCCGGCAGCCTACTTTGTGAGCAATCCCAATGGTGGGCCTAGCAAGTCTGGGGATACCGATCCAACCATCGGCGTGGGTGTCTTGCGGGCTGTGTTTGCTTTCTAGTTCCCAGAGTCCTTACGCTGACATTCAAGTCGTTAAGTTAAGTAGGGATCCACTGGGTTGGATCCCTATTTTCTTACATCAGCCCCTCTGGGGGGATGAAAGCCTGGGCTTGACGTCAAGCTTGGGACAAAGCTAGGGATTACAAAAGGCACACTGAGCGGGATCCGCCCAGGGCTCTGCCACAGGCTCGGTGTGGGTGTGGGAACAGCGAGCACAGCCATATACCCAAGCCTTGGCCACGGGGGTGGGGGCGCCACATTGGCCGCAGGGCAGTCCAGAGACCGAGCGGATCTGCCAGTAGCCAGGAGTGCCGCAGGCCGGGCACAGGCTTTGGGCTTTGGCGATTAGGTTTTGGGTGGCGGCTGCGATGACTTGGAGCCGGGTTGGGTTGTACAGGGCCCGCATGTCGGTTTCCAGATGCAGGCCACCCTGCCGAGCCAGCAGCTCCCCCACCACCTGCTTCAGGGTTGCTTCGTCTTGGATTCCTTTGTGGATAACCTGGGGCTTTTCTGGCTGGTCGAGGGCGATCAGGGCGTGCTGGGGAAAACCCGCCCTTTGGGCAAAGTCCAGCGCTTCTGCCCAGCTCTGCACCCAGCGATGGCTGAAATTGGTTTGGGTGCTCTCTGCATAGCCGACCAGCTCCAAGGGCTCCGCGCCGGGTTCAAAAACCCTGAGCATGACCCACTCCTGATTCCAAGGGATCCAGGGGATCTGAGGGTGGGGGCCAAAGGATCCCTCGCTGGCCAAGCCCAGAGCTTCAGGATGATCCTGCAAAGCCCTTGCAATCTTCAGGCGCAGAGTGTGGATGGGATCCCCCGGTCGGGGCCGCTCCCGCGAGAAGGTGCCCAGTTGGTCGGTGTCGAAAGCTACTACTTGAACTTGGATCCCCAAATGTTCGGCCAAGAGAGGGCCGATGACCTGCTCTTTGCGATGCATGGTTGCCAAGTAGGCGACCCGACCCTTCCATTGCATAGACTCAGACTTAACCTAGGTTGTGTTGATCTTTCATTTGAGCCAAAAGAGAGCACTGACGAGATAGAGAAAACTCAAGAAGTTCCTGGCCAATTTGTCAAAACGAGAAAATAGATGCCGGTAC